>DATDEV010000865.1:0-3292 GCA_036522995.1 Polyangiaceae bacterium | reverse complement strand
ATGGTCCGATTGCCCGGCAACGCCGCTGGCCTGGTTTACAGCGTTTTCGCCAGCGCTACGAACGGTTCCACGAGCGGATGCTTCTCCCAAAAGGCCAAGTGGACGATGGCGCCCAGTGCCGAGATCAGGAGTGATAGCGCGCTGGTGGCGACGATCAGACGCCTGGCGCGCGTGGCCAACGTCGTAAAACGGTCCAGCACCGGCACCAGCCCCAGCAGCAAAAGTGGAATCACCGGGGTGATCAGCCGTGGGCCGTAGCAGTACCCGCCCCACCAGCAGTACCACAGCGACATCAACAGCAGGTACGGCACGGCCATGCCGAGCGTGAGCCAAGCCAAGCGCCTGTGCGAGCGCAGCAGCGCGGGGAAGCCCCACAGCGCCACCAGCACCAGCGGACAGAACGGGATCAAGCCGTGAGTGCCCGATAGTAGAACGTTCGCGAGCCCGGTCAGCGGATTTCCGCTCTCCCAGGGCTGCGCGGAGCGCAGCGGCGAGCCGAAGAAGAGCTGATTCTGCCAGAGCACGAGCAGCGTCGCCAGACCGACCGGCAGCGAGAAGAGCGCGGCTTGCGTGAGCTTGCGCGCCAGCAGTCGATCGATGACCAACGGCACCGCCAGCAGCGCGAATGGCGGCTTCATCTGAATGCCGATGGCCAGCACCAGTCCCGCCCAGAAATAGGCGTCGCGCCGCACCACCAGCGCCAGCGCACCCACCGCCGAAAGCGCCAGCCACGGCTCGCAAAACAGCGTACGCCCGTAGTGCCAGAGCGGGCTACCGAGCACCACGAGCAGCGCCGCGCCGTTGGCGATCGCCAGGCTGGGCGTGAGGGCGCGAAAAAGCTCGCGCAGCGCCAGCGCGGTGCCGAGCGTGGCCAGCGTCGAGGCAAGCACTGCCAAATGCTCGACCCAGGTCGTGCCCGCGAACGGCAGCAGCACGGGCGCGAGCAATAGCGGGAGCCCCGCGGGGTGCTGCGAGTACTGAGGCGCGTGGAGCAGCTCCGGCGGTGCGCCCGGCTTCAGCTGCGGCTGCGTCGGCGCCGGCAAGATCTTGCCGTCCGCAGCCTTGGGGTATTCGAAGACCTTGTCCCAGTTGCGCCATTTGCCGTCGGCATCGAAGAACGCCACCTGGTGATCCAGCGGCGCGCCCACGCGCCCCACGCTCAGCTCGACCGAGCCGGCACGAGCGGCGTCGTAGTTGTTTCGCAGATCGAGGTCGTGATCCGCGATCAAGCTGTGGATCATCAGCAGATAGTGCGGCTCGTCGCCGCTCGTCACCAGTGGCAGACCGATGAACGGCACGTCGCGGACGCGCGAGGTGCACAGCGGCAAGAGCAACGCGAGCACCAGGATCGTGAGAAACGAGCGCTCGGCTCCGAGGCGGGCGAACATGGGCGCGCAGCCTAGCTCAAGGCTCGGCAGCGCGATCGGGCACCCGCCGCCACTTCTTGATCCCGGCCGCGACGAGCGGCGTCAGGGCCAGCGTGCCGGCGATGCGCAGCGGCTGAGTCAGCTTGGTCGCGAGCCAGGCTGCCCCCAGCAGACCCACGCCGCTTTCCGCGCTCGAGACATTGAAGCCCATCGAGATGGCGAGCGCGAAGCCTGCCAAGACCACGAAGAAAATGCCGAAATAGGTCCAGATCGCAACCTTGCCGTACTCTGCGAGCAACGTCCGCAGCTTCTCGCGGGTCATGGGCTCCCTGCGTAGCACGACTGGCGGTCGCAGCCAGCCCTGGACGCGCTCGCCGATCGAGGCGATGAAAATTGCCGCATGAGACGCGCCAACCTGGATCCGAACGCGAGCGTGCGCGTCGTCGGTCGGCGCGCGCTACGCTTCGAGCCGGACGTCGCCCAGCGCGTCGGCACGGGCTGGGTGCGCTCCGGCTCGGCGCTGGCGCGCTTCGGCGAGCGCGTGATGTTGATTCAAGACGATGCGCGCTGGCTCACCTGGCTGGATGCCGAGGGTCGGCTCGATGCCCTGCCCCTGCCGTCGGACGCTTGGGGCGCGCGACTCTCCCACGACAAGCGCCGCAAGCCGGACTTCGAAGCGGCCGTGGTCGTGCCCGGCGAGCCCGCCCGCTTGTTGGTGTTCGGCTCCGGTGCGCTGCCGGCGCGCGAAGGCGTCGTCTTGCTGGAAGCGGGCGGTGCTCCGCGGGTGATTCAAGCGAGCTCGCTCTACGGTGCGCTGCGCCGTGACGAACGCTTCGTCGGCGCCGAGCTCAATCTCGAGGGGGCGCTCGTCGACGGCGGCCAGCTGCTGCTGTGCAGCCGGGGCAACGGTGCGCCCAGCGCCGCCGGCGAGCGCTTCGATGCGACTGTCGAGCTGGATTTAGCTGAGGTCCTTGCCTACCTCGACGCCGGAGCTTCCAGCGCGGCGCCTAGGCTGGGGCGCGTCGAACGCTATTGCCTAGGCAGCGTCGACGGCGTCACGTTGACGCTCACCGACGCCAGCGTGCGTGATGGGCGTCGCTACTATTTGGCAGCAGCGGAGGCGAGCGCGGACGCCATCGCCGACGGCCCCGTGCTCGGCGCGAGCTTTGGACTGCTTACGGAACAGCCACGCTACGCGCTGATCGAAAGCGAAGACGGCAGCCCGCTGCGGGACAAGGTGGAAGGCATCTGCCCGGCCGCCAGCGACGATGAATGGCTGGCGATCGTGGACGCCGACGACCCGACGCGTCCCGCCGACCTGCTCACGTTGCGCAGCTACGGACTGTAAGTCGCCCGCAATGTGCGGGGTCGCCCCGACAGCTCAGCGGACTAGTGCGTGTCCCTGAATTGGGTTCGCTCGCACGTAGGTTTGTGGCGCGGGCTGTGCCCGCGCGCGCCGCGCCCAGCTGGGCGCGCAGCTAACGCGGTGCTCAGAGCAACGTGCTTTCCATTGAGGCAAGGATGTGCTCCATAGGTCGTCCACGATGGTTCGCTTGCAGTTGGATGAGCGGCAGTGGCAGAAGGTCAAGGCTGCGCTGGGCGTGAGGAAGGGCGCCGGGAGGCCCGGGCGGGACGATCGCAACTTTGTGGAAGCGGTGCTGTGGTGGAGGCGGACGGGAGCTCCGTGGCGAGATCTCCCTAGCGACTTTGGCCCCTGGAAGACCGTGTTCAATCGGTTCGACCGCTGGGCAAGCAAGGGTATCTGGCAGCGTCTGTTCGAAGCGCTTCGTCAAGACCCCGACGATGAGTGGCACAGCATCGACAGCACGATCAATCGCGCTCATCAGCATGCCGCCGGAGCAAAAGGGGGGCCTCGGAGCACGGCATCGGTCGTTCTCGTGGTGGCCTGACAACCAAGGTGCACG
>DATDEV010000864.1:0-6460 GCA_036522995.1 Polyangiaceae bacterium | reverse complement strand
GCGCTCCCGCGGTCGCCGCTCCCGTCCGCATCGCCACGACACTACGCTGCCTCATGTACCACGACTCCTACGGCGACCCCGAGAAGGCCCGCCGCGTCTTCGCCGAGCTACCGGCCGAAGCGCGCCAACTCGACGGCATCGATTTCAGCGCCGCGAGGCGAGCATGTCCGCACGGCATCGACCTCGTCGCGCACATGAAGCGCGCCAGCAAGCTCCTCACGTAGGAAGGGCTGCCGAGACGCAGCCCGACCTGCAGAAGGCTACTGTGGCGGCGCTCGGTACCGCCACACGAATGAAGACGGGCGCGGGGGCGAGCAGGAGCGTGCAGCGTCTGCGTGGGCGCGGAGCGCGGGCGGGTTGCGCGGGGCGCGAGCGGGCGCGGGTGCGGGCGGGAAACGCGTCGGAGCGTCGCGACATTTGCTAGGCTCGCGGGCATGCGCCAAGGTCCCGCCCGCCAGGAGAAGCTTTGATGAAGTCTCGTGCAGCCGTTGCGTTTGCGGCGGGGAAGCCGCTCGAGGTCGTCGAGATTGACGTCGAGCGGCCGCGCGCGGGGGAAGCGCTGGTGCGGATCAGCCACACGGGCGTCTGTCATACCGATGCGTTCACGCTGAGCGGCGCGGATCCCGAAGGCATTTTTCCGACGGTGCTCGGCCATGAAGGGAGCGGCGTCGTGGTGGAGATTGGCGAGGGCGTGACCAGCGTCAAGCCGGGCGATCACGTCATTCCGCTTTACACGGCCGAGTGCCGCAAGTGCAAATTCTGCCTCTCGGGCAAGACGAACCTGTGCCAGGCAGTGCGGGCCACGCAGGGCAAGGGCTTGATGCCGGACGGCAGCACGCGCTTTTCGTACGAAGGGCGACCCATCTATCACTACATGGGCTGCAGCACGTTCAGCGAGTACAGCGTATTGCCCGAGATCTCGCTGGCGGTCATACGCCCCGACGCGCCGCCCGAAAAGGTGTGCTTGCTCGGATGCGGCGTGACGACCGGCATCGGCGCGGTGCACAAGACCGCGAAGGTGAAGCCCGGCGACAGCGTCGCGGTGTTCGGGCTGGGCGGTATCGGGCTGGCGGTCATTCAGGGCGCCGTGCAAGCCAAGGCGGGCAGAATCATCGGTATCGATACCAACTCACGCAAGTTCGAGCTGGCGCGCCAGCTGGGTGCGACTGACGTGCTCAATCCGCAGGATCACGACAAACCGATTCAAGACGTGATTGTCGCGCTCACCGATGGCGGCGTGGATTTCAGCTTCGAGTGCATCGGCAACGTGGACGTGATGCGCGCGGCGCTCGAGTGCTGCCACAAGGGCTGGGGTGAGAGCGTGATCATCGGCGTTGCTGGCGCCGGGCAAGAGATCCGCACGCGGCCCTTTCAGCTGGTGACCGGCCGAGTGTGGCGAGGCAGCGCCTTCGGCGGCGTCAAGGGGCGCACGGAGCTGCCGCTGATGGTCGAGCAGGCGATGCGCGGAGAAATTCAGCTCGACCCGTTCATCACGCATCAGCTGCCGCTCGGGCGCATCAATGAGGCTTTCGATTTGATGCATCGGGGCGAGTCGATCCGTACCGTGATTCACTTCGAAGGCGCGGGCGCGTGACGTCCGAGGGCGAGATGGCGCTCGAGCGCGTCGAGCGGCGCGCCTGCTTTGGAGGCGTTCAGGGTGTGTACCGTCACGACTCCGCGGTGCTCGGCTGCCGCATGAGCTTTGCCATCTACTTGCCGCCGGTGGCGGAGGGCACGCGGGTACCGGTGCTTTACTTTCTGTCAGGGCTCACTTGCACCGAGCAGAACTTCATCGGCAAGGCCGGTGCGCAGCGCTATGCGGCCGAGCATGGCATCGCCATCGTGGCGCCTGACACGAGCCCGCGCGGGCCAGGCGTCGCAGATGCGGAGGGTTACGACATCGGTCTTGGTGCCGGCTTCTACGTCAATGCCAGCGAGGCGCCCTGGGCCGCGCACTACCGCATGTACGACTACGTTACGAGCGAGCTGCCGAGCCTGGTGGAGTCGCACTTTCCCGTCAGCGCCACGCGCTCGATCAGTGGCCACTCGATGGGAGGTCACGGCGCGCTCGTCTGCGCGCTCAAGCGCCCTGGTCAGTACCGCAGCGTCTCGGCGTTCTCGCCGATCGTCGCCCCGACGCAGGTGCCGTGGGGGCGCAAAGCCTTCACGCAGTATCTCGGCGCAGACGAATCGAAATGGAACGAATGGGACGGCTGTGAGCTGATCCGCGCAGGCGGCGACCAGCTCGAGCTGCTCGTCGATCAAGGCGAAGCCGACGAATTCCTCTCGTCACAGCTGCGACCCGACCTGCTCGAAAGCGCCTGCGCCGCCGCCAAGCGCCCCCTCCGACTCCGCCGGCACGCGGGGTACGACCACAGTTACTATTTCATCTCTACGTTCATCGGCGAGCACATCGCGTATCACGCCGCGGCCCTGCACTCGTGATGGATCACGATCACGATCACGATCACCCCGAAACGGCTTGGGCGAGCGCGAGCGAGCTTTTAGTCGTCGCCGTTCGGGGCCGTCGATAACCAGTTGCGCGTCTTCAGGCCTCGAACACGACTGAAGTGTTTGGTGTTGTTGGTTACTAGCGTGAGGTCGAGCGAAAGCGCATGCGCAGCGATGAGCGTATCGAGCACACCGATTGGTTTACCGGCCGATGCAAGACCGGAACAAATACGCCCAAACGCTGCAGCAGCTTCAACGTCGAACGACGCAACCTCGACCGATGCCGTGAACGTGTCGATCAGCTTGTGCAGACGCTTGGAGGCGCGCTTGTCCGCGCCGAAGCGCAGCTCAGACAGCGTGATGGCACTGATACAGACCTGAGATGGCGCGTGCGCCGTCAAATTGGCACCGGCGTTCCCCTCACCTCTAAGGAGGAAGCTCACGGTGTCAGTGTCGAGCATGAACCGCCAGCTGGTCATGCAAACGGATCGTCCAAGTCGTGAATTGAGACGTCTGCAGGGCGTGGAATGTCTTCTCGCCACGCGCCGAGACACCGCAAGAACGCCGGCGGCCAAGCATCGACCGGCTCCAAAATCACCCGATTGCCAACTTTGCGCACGACGACCTCGCCCTGATCGTCAGGAAAGCGGCAACCTTTGGGCAACCGTACCGCTTGGCTGCCGCCATTCTTGAAGAGCTTGGCTCGCGCACTCATTCTCGAAGTATATACCGCCGTATATACTGTCGCAAACTCCTGATTATGGGCCCTTGATGCGAGCGTACCGCCATTGTATCGAGCATGACCGGCGAGCATGGAGAAGAAGCCGCGCATCTACACGATATCGTTCGGGAGCGTGTACCCGCTCTACGTGCAGAAGGCCGAGAAGAAGGGGCGAACGAAGGCGGAGGTCGACGAGGTCATCCGCTGGCTCACCGGCTACAACGCCAAGCAGCTGCAGCGCGCCATCGACACCAAGGTCGACCTCGAAGCGTTTTTCGCGAAATCACCACGCCTGAACCCGAACGTGGAGCTCATCACCGGCGTCGTTTGCGGGATCCGCGTGGAGGACATCGCCGACCCGATGACGCAGAAGATCCGCTACCTCGACAAGCTGATCGACGAGCTCGCCAAGGGCAAGAAGATGTCGAGCATTCTCCGCGAGTAACTACGGTCTGGTGACTCTCAGGAGTTTTCGTGATGGCGATTCCCACGCTCGGCGAAGCCGGCGTTCACGATCCCGCTCACGCTCACCCCGACCTGGATTGCTCAGCCCGCGAGCAGCCGTTGCAGTCGCTCGCGCACTTCGCCGCGGCTCAGCGCCAAGCGCTTTTCGACGGCCTTGCGC
The DNA here is from genome assembly GCA_036522995.1 of Polyangiaceae bacterium. GTDB lineage: Bacteria > Myxococcota_A > Polyangia > Polyangiales > Polyangiaceae > PMG-095. The sequence goes on along the minus strand of DATDEV010000864.1, from coordinate 2,663 downwards.
CCGCCTTGTCCGCCGATCTTCAAGAGTGCGCTCGCTGCCGCCGCGATGACCAGCGGGCTTTCCTGTGGGAGCCCGCGCAATACCCCCACGATGCTGCGCGTGCGCGGCTCGATCGTGCGCAGCAGGACGGTGGTGGCGGATACCCGCGCCGAGTCGTCCACTTTGGCGAGCGCGGCGAGCGCGGCTGTGTGCGCTTCCGCGCTCATCGCATCATTGAGCAGCAATTGCTCGATGCGCCCCACCATCTCGCGATCGACGCCGCCGATGGCTCCCAGGCCTGCGAGCGCGACGATCACCACGCCCTCCTCGGAATCGTCGAGTAGCTCCAGCAAACGGGGCCGCGCTCTTTCGCCCCAAAGGATCGGCACGAGTCGGGCAGCGACTCGCCGAACCGCGGGCGAGTCATGGTCGAGGAAGCGCGCCAGCCGTTCGCCCAGCACCAGGTCGTGCTTTTCTGGCACCGCGCGCAAAAGATCCTCGGCGACCGCAGGATCGGCTGCCCTGTCGGTCAGGCTGATGTTCTGCAGGGCAGTAGCGATGCCCGCCAGCCCTTGAGGCGCCAACGTACGCAGCGCGGCGACGAAGCGCGGCCGTTCGCGCTCATCGACACCGCTGGCGCTACGAGCCTTGCACAGCGCGTCGGCGCCAGCATTGCCGGCCAACGACAGAATCTCCAGCGCGGCCTCGCGTGCCGCGGCTGGACCGCTGAGCAGCTCGCGAGCGGCCAACGCCAGCAAGCGCGGCGTTGAAATTACCTGCAGGGTCCGGGCCGCAATTGCGTCGCGGCTCATCGGACCAGGCGCAGCGGCGCCAGCCCACATACGGATGCGACGCGCGACGCCGCCCACCACCACGATCTCGTTCTGCTGAGTCAGCAGCTCCAGAGCACGCCCCAGGGTGCGCATCTCACGCTCGAATTGCTCGAGGTCTTGCATCTGTTCGAAACCGTGAAACACACGCTCAGGATCGGTCTTGAGCGCGCTCACGGCCCGCTCGGCGCGACGCACGAGCTCGGTCGCGTCCGGCATCGAGCCAGAGGGGCTTCGTGAGCCCTCGGAGATCGTCTGGCGCATGGCGAGGCTCCCGCTCGATACGCTGGCTGCGCGCGGGCGCTCGCTCAGCGTGACCAGAGAGCCCAGCGCGTCCGGCCGCTCCGACAGCTCCGGCAAGGAAATCTCCAGCAGTCCTGCGGCGAGCGGAGCGGCAGCGCCGCTCTTGCTGCTCAGCAGCGCGCGCAGCTCGTCGCGCAGCTCGCGGGCGGTCTGATGCCGGTTCTCACGCTCCTTGGCGAGCGCCTTCAAGATGATGGCATCGAGCCGCGGGTCAATGCCCGGCTTACGCGACGAAGGCAGCGCCGGTTCTTCCAGCATGTGCCGAATCAAGATGCGGTTGGCGTCCTCGCCGCTGAACGGCACGTCCCCGGCAACGAGCTCGTAGAGAATGACGCCGCAAGCGTAGATGTCGGTGCGAGCGTCGATCGGGTCACCACGAGACTGCTCCGGCGACATGTACTCGGGCGTCCCCTGCACTGCGCCCAGCGCCGTCTCGCGAGCCTTGCGCCGCTCGATCGGCCCGCGGGGGGCTTCGGGCGCCACGCTCGGCGAGCGCGCGTCGTTGATCTTCGCCAAGCCGAAATCGCACACCTTGACGTCATCGACCGCCCGACCATCCTCGTCTTCGCGCGGATTGATCACGATGTTTTCGGGCTTGATGTCGCGATGAACGATGCCCTGGCCGTGAGCCGCCGTGAGCGCCGTACAGACTCGGATCACGATCTCCAGCGACCGCTCGAGCGGCATGCCTTTGGCCGCGTCGCCGAGGTTCTGGCCCAAAAGCAGCTCCATCGCGATGTAGAGCAGGCCGTCTTCCTCTTGACCGAAGTCGATGACCCGCATCACGTTGGGATGGTCCAGGCGACTCGCCGCCAGGGCCTCTCGGTGAAAGCGCGCGGCGAAATCGGGGTCTCTGCAGAGCTTGGCGTGCAGCAGCTTGACCGCGATATCCTTGTCGAGCGCGACGTGACGAGCTTTGTAGACGCGCCCCATACCGCCGACGCCGAGTAGCGCCCGAATCTCGTAGCGACCGTTGCCCAAGGTGCGACCGACCATCGGGTCCGCCTCGTGGTCGAGGGGCTCGGCCTGGAGCGGCGCAGCGTGTTGCGACTCGTGCACTGCCGTTGCCGCCTGTGGTGCCACCGCCACCGCCACCGCCGCCACTGCCGAGATCTTCTTGGGTACCGAGCTGGGTGGTCGCGCGGATGCGTTGCCAGTGCTTCTGACGAACGTCTTCAGCCGCTGCACGTGCCGCTCGTTCGCCGGCCGCAGCAGCAGCGGAAACATGCCCCCCATCTCGTCGCCCGCCAGCTCGGCCCGCAGCATGAGCGGCTCGGCCAGGCCGGGCGCGCGCAAGAGCAACGTGAAGATGCCCGAACCGCTGGGTCCTGCGACGAGCGGCACGAGCGCCACGGTTTCGTCCAGCGCGGCCTGCACCAAGCCGGCGACTTCGTTCTGATCAAATAGCTCCGCTACGAGCATGGCTCGGGACTGCTCCACCGAATCAGAATAGCCCAGCGCCCGGCGCTCATGCTCGCGCGCCGCGAAGGTCGTCGGTTCCGGCCTAGTTTGGCTGGCACCCGCATGTAGCCAGCGCTCCTACCACGTAGC
>DATDEV010000863.1:0-4798 GCA_036522995.1 Polyangiaceae bacterium | reverse complement strand
GGATCTGTCGAAGCTGAAGTTCTGGGAGTACCGGAGCACCGACCTCGACGGCGCCCTGCTCGACGTCTCCGGCCGCGATCCCGCCTCGCGCCAGATCACCGCGCTCGAAGCCGAAAGCCTGCGCGACCCGTCGCTGGTGCTGGCCGGCTGGAACCCCGCGCCGTGAGCGCGCGGCCCCGAGCCGTCACTGATTGACGCCGCTGGCGACGAAGCCGCCGTCTATCACCCAGGTTTGACCGTTGATGAAGGCGGCTGCTTCGGAGGCGAGCAGGATGGCTGCACCCACCAGATCTTCGAGCTTCCCGAAGCGCTTGAGCGGCGTGCGCAGCAAGAGCTCGCGACCGCGGTCGGTGCCGTCGAGCAAGTCCTGGTTGAGTGGCGTGCGGAATACGCCCGGAGCGATGGAGTTGACGAGCACGCCGCGCGGGCCCCACTCGACGGCGAGCGCCCGCGTGAGCCCGACCACGGCGGCCTTGCTGGCCGCGTAGGCAGCTACTTCGTGGAAAGCGACCAGGGCGTTGAGCGAGCTGATGTTGATGATGCGGCCGTAGCCGCGCTCGAGCATGTGCCGCCCGAAGACCTGGCAGGCGCGCAGCGTGCCCGTGAGGTTCGTGTCCAGGATCGACTGCCAGCTATCGTCCGACATCTCCAGCGTCGGAACGCGCTGAATGCGACCGGCGGAGTTGACCAGGATGTCGACCTGGCCCAGGCGCTCGAGCGTCCTCGCCAGCAGCGACTCGAGCGAGGCGCGGTCGGTCACGTCCGAGGTCACGCGCACGGTGCGACAGCCCCGCCGTTCCAGCTCTCGCGCGGTGTCTTCCACCTGCTCCGCGCGGCGTGAGGTCGCCACCACGTTCGCGCCGGCCTCGGCCAGGCCGAGCGCCAGGGCCCGACCGATGCCGGACGTCCCGCCGACGACGACGGCCACGCGTCCCTCCAGACTCAATCCCGGATAGCTCATGCTTCGGTCACCGCTTCCTGGCTGGCGCGCTCGGCCAGCTTCTGCCTGGTCGCCCATAGCCCCGCCGAAGGCGTGTTGATGAAGTACACCTCTTCGCCATCGGGCAGCGTGTTCCAGCCGTCACGCAGCCTGGCTGGGTCGTAGCGCCGCCAGGCCGCGTCCAGATCGGCGTAGGCGTAGTTGACCGATTCTATCTCGTGGCGCGTCAGCTTGCCGGGTGCATAGCGGATGGTGAAGCGCCCCTCCGACGAGCTGTGCATGAGGTGGGCGGTGCCGTGGGCCAGCCCTTGCAAATCCGCGTTGCGGCGGTACTGCAGGAGCGCCTGCTCCGTTCCGCAATAGCCGTAGCGGCGGATCAACTTGTCCACCTCCGGCTGCTCACCGAAACGCTGCACACCGGGCGCCAGGATGAGCAGCTCGCCGCCGTCGGCCATGGCCATGCGCGTGCGGTACACGGCCTTGTTGGCGACCCAGGTCGCTCGAAACTCGTCGGCCTGCATCACCGCCACCAGCTTTTGGACGGGCTTTTCGAACAGTGTGATGTTCTGCGCGCGGCTGCGTCGAGCGGCCATCAGGTACGTCTCCAGATCGTCGCCGACGTAGACGCCGCTGTGCACCAGCTGCCCCGCCGGGTCGCGGTCCATCACGAGCTGCAGGTAAACATCGGGCAAATGGCCCAAAAACTGCTGCTCCGCCCAGTTGTAGCAAGCCCTGAGCGGGGTCACGAGACAGCCCAGGTTGTTCTCGATGCCGTAGACCGCTGCGGCCATGTGCGAGGCGCAGATCGTCTCTTTCCCGCCCAAGCCGATGAAGTAGTTCTTGTTGTGGTTGGCGAAGCCCAGCACCTCGTGCGGCACGACGTGGCCGATGTTGACGATCAGATCCCAATCTTGGTCGACCGTCATGCTGTTGATGTCGATCGGGATTTCCCAGTTGGCGCGACCGAGCGTGCTCTCCGCCACGCGCTCGGCCGGGATCACACCCAGGCGTGTCACGCCGTTGCGCCAGTCGTGGGCGTGGATCCGCTGCTCGGGGATACTGCCGAACATGGCGCGGTTTTCGCTTTCGCTGTGCGGCAGGTGTTGGCCCAGGGTAGGGATCACGTGCGTGTCGCAAGAGCTGGGCAAGAGCCGGTACAGCGTTTCGGTGAGCCAGCCGGCGCCGCTGTGTGCTCGCGTCAGGTCGGGCGGCAGTAGCAATACGCGACGAAACGAGCTGCCCAAGCGCGTTCGCGCTTCATCGAGCAGTCGCTGGCACGCGCGCTCCAATTCGGCGCGGCTGATGGCAGCCGCCTCTTGGTGAAACCAAGGCACCGCGCGTAATGTCCGGGCGGAGGGTTTCGATCAGTCGGCTGCCGCGCGGGGCTGCCGCTGCGACGCCAAACGGGGCTATAGTGCCCAGATTGGTCGACGCGAAGGCAGGGCGTATGCGGCGCGTTTTGGCCGCCGGCACGGTGTCGGGCTGCAGCTTGCTCGGCGCAGCTAGACTCTCCGCGCAGGAGCTGGGCCCCATATTGCTTTCGTACCGCGCCAGCGACGGCTGTCCGGAGGTGGCGGTGTTTCAGCAGTCGGTGCAGCGGCGTTCGGCGCGCATCCACTTCGTCGACGAAGGGACGCACGAGCGCGAGCTGATGGTGGTGCTCGCGCAGGCGAGCGACGGCACCACGGGAGAGCTGCGCTTGACCGAGCGCGACGGGACCTTGCGGCAACGCAGCGTGAAATTTTCGACCTGTGCGGAGGCCGTGGAAGGCCTGGCCTTGATCACGGCCGTGTCATTGGACCCCCAGCTGGCGCTGGAGCCGCGGCCGGAGGCGGCATCGGAGCCGGCTGCTGCGCCGGCCGAGCCCGCCACGAAGGCTCCGCCGGCCGAGCCCGCTGCCCCGCCACCGCCTCACGCTCGACCGACCGAGGTGGCTCTGGGCGGCGAGCTCACGGTCGCCGTAAACGCGCTGCCCGAGACGGCTTTCGGTGGCGCTGCTTTCGTCGACGTGGCGTCGGGCTCGCAGTCTTGGCTCGCGCCGCTGTTTCGAGGGGCGTTCAGTCACTCTCAGCGCCGGAACGTGGCGGAGGGTACCGCCGAGGCGCATTTCACACTGACGCTGGGCACCCTGTCGGCCTGTCCAGCTCGGTTCGGCGCCAGCTGGCTGGCGCTGCGGCCGTGCCTCTTTGGCAGCGCCGGAGCTCTGCATGCCTGGGGCACGGGTAGTCCCGAAGAACAGTCGAGCACTCGCTTCTACGCTGCCTGGGGCGGCTCGCTGCTGCTGTTCTTGAAAGTATCGCAACACCTGGAAATCGTTGCCGATGCCGCCCTGGGCAACGCTCTGATTCGGGACGAGTTCGTGCTCGACGAGGTGCCCTTCTGGGAAACACCACCACTGTATGTATCGAGTGGAATTGGCGCGCGCTTCGTTTTTCGATGATCGAACGGCGCCGGCTCCGGCATTACGCCTTGGACAATGAGCGCTACTCTCGAGCTCGTGGTGTCGAATTCGACCCAGCGGATCCGCGCCGAGGCGTCCATGGACCGACTCGAGCGCATGTTCAACGAGCACCACGATTTCATCTGGCGGCTGCTGCGCCGGCTCGGGCTCAGCTCGGGCAGCGCCGACGATGCCGCCCAGCACGTGTTCTTGGTGGCCGCCGAGCGCCTGGACGACATCAGAGCGGGCAGTGAGCGATCATTCCTGTTCGGCACCGCGCTGCGCATCGCGCGTTCGCAGAGCCGCAACGCTCGCCGCTGGGTGCTGGAGGAAGATATGGACGTGCGGCGCTCCGACGCTGGGCGTCCCGAAGAGCTCGTGGATCAGCAGCGTGCCATCGCCTTGATGGGGCGCATTCTCGCCGGCATGGCGCTCGATCTGCGCACGGTCTTCGTGCTTTCGGAGATCGAAGGCATGACCATGCCGGAGGTGGCGGCGCTGGTAGACATCCCGGTCGGTACAGCTGCCTCGCGACTGCGCCGTGCGCGCGAAGCGTTTCGCGCGGAGGTGGCTCGGGTCGAAGTCCAGTGGAAAGCCGGAATCAAAACGTCATGAGCGATCTGAAATTGGTTCCGCCCCATGAGCCTACCGAGCTCGAGCAGTGTCTGCTCGAGGCGGTAGCCAAGGAGGCTCCCTCGGCCGCACAGCGTTTGCGCGTGCGGCAGGCGCTCGGCTTGCCCAGCGGGTCCATCGCCCCGCCCCCTGCGCCTGTCGCGGCCCCTGGCGGCATGTTGACGAAGCTCGCAGCCGCTGGCCTGGCTGCCGGTGCCCTGGCGCTGCTGCTCGTGCTGCCGGGGCGGCTGGGCAAGGCTCCGTCGCGCGTGGTGGAGCCGAGCGTCAGCGCTGCGGCGCCGATGCCCGCGCCGAGCGCCCCGCTACTGCTCGAGCCGCCGGTAGTGGCCGAGAAGGCTGCCGCGCCTGTGGCCGCGTCCAAAGCACCCGCTTCACCCTCCGTCAAGAAGGGTGCTGCGCGCGTGACCAGCGGCGGGGCCGAGCAGCCTGGCGTCGGGCGAGGGGATCTGAGCGAGCAGCTTCGGCTCATCGAGAGCGCGCGGGCTGCTGTCGCGACGCGAAACGCCGACGGCGCCTTGGCCACGCTGAGTACCTACCGCCAGCGTTTTCCGCGCGGCGCATTCGGGCAAGAAGCCAGCGTGCTGCAGATCCAGGCCATCGACCTGCAGGGCGATCACGCGCGGGCAGCCGCCCAGGCACGCACCTTTCTCGCCCGGCATCCGAATAGCCCCCACGTCGGGGTGATGCAGCGCATCGCCGGGCGTTGACGCTCACACTTCGAATGTTCGCTGAGCGAGACAGTCAGCTAGCCGCCGATTGCATGCGGTCAGCTAACACCGGACTCG
>DATDEV010000862.1:0-2525 GCA_036522995.1 Polyangiaceae bacterium | reverse complement strand
AGGCCATGAAATGCCGTAGCCGCGAGCCTTCGACGCGCTTGGCATCGGGCTCCCAGAGCAGCTCGCCTTCGACGGCGGCACGCGGCGGCTCACTCGTCACGGCTACGGATTGTACTCCACGCTGCGGGGGTCGCGCCGGTGCCAGCGAAGGCGGCCAAGAGGCCGGACTAGCTGACTCGCTGCTGCGGTCCTACGCTAGCGCAAAGGCCGCATGGAAAATCCTCTGCTGACTCCGTCGCTCGACGTCCCCTTCGATCTCATTGGAGCCGCCCATGTGCAGCCCGCCATCCAGGAGCTGCTGGCGCGCTCGGAAGCAGCGCTCGACGCCATCGAGCGCGCCCCGCGCAGCTACGCCACCACGCTCGGCGCGCTCGAGACGTCGACCGAGCAACTGGAGCTGGCGATGGGCATCATCGAGCACCTGGAAGGGGTCGCCACCACTCCCGAGCTGCGCGACGCCTACAACGCCGTGCTGCCCAGCGTGAGCGCCTTCTGGTCCAGCATCGCTCTGCGTGACGGGCTCTACCGCGCGCTCAAGGAGCTTGCGGCCACACCCGAAGTCGCGACGCTCGACGCAACCCGCCAGCGCTTGCTCAAGAAGACGCTGGCCGACTTTCGGCGCCAGGGCGCCGAGCTCGCTCCCGCCGACAAGGAGCGGCTGAAAGAGCTCGACCGGGAGCTGAGCACAGTCACCAACCGCTTCTCGCAAAACGTGCTCGACGCCACCAATGCCTTCGAGCTCGTGCTCGAGGACGAGACGCGCCTGGCCGGGCTGCCCGAGTCGGCGCGCGTGATGGCGCGCGAAGCTGCCCAGGCCAAGGGCAAGTCGGGCTACCGCTTCACGCTGCAGGCGCCCAGCGTGACCGCGGTCTTGACCTACGCTGACGACGCCGAGCTGCGCCGGGCGATTTGGCTCGGTTTCAATGCACGCGGCACCGAGGGCGCGTACGACAATCGCCCGCTGATCAGCAAGCTGCTCGAGCTGCGGCGGGCGCGCGCCAAGCTGCTCGGCTTCCGCGACTTCGCGGACCTGGTCACCGACGACCGCATGGCGCAAAGCGGCAAGAACGCCGCGCGCTTCATCGCCGATCTCACCGACAAATCGGAGGCCCCGTTCCAGCGCGAGCAGGCCGAGCTCGGCGAGTTTGCGGCCTCGCTCGGCGCCAAGCTGCCGCTGTTGCCCTGGGATATCGGCTACTACGTGGAAAAGCTACGCAAGGCTCGCTTCGAGCTCGACGAAGAAGAGCTGCGCGCCTACTTCCCCGCCGAGCGAGCGCTGCGGGGCGCGTTCGAAGTGGCGCAGCGGCTGTACGGCGTGACGATCACGCAGCTGTCGGGTGTGCCGGTGTGGGATCCGAGCGTGACCACCTACGCCATCGACGACGAGGCGGGCACGCGGCTGGGCGTGTTTCACGTCGACCTGTATCCGCGCGAGAACAAGCGCGGCGGCGCCTGGATGCACGGTCTGTGGGCTTCGGTGCCACCAGCCCCGAACCTGGCGGTGTTCTGCTGCAACTCGAGCCCGCCGTCGGGCGGCAAGCCATCGCTGCTGCTGTTTCGTGACGTGGAGACGCTGTTTCACGAGTTCGGACACCTGCTGCACCATTGCCTGAGCCGCGTCAGTGTGCGCAGCCTGGCAGGCACGCGCGTGGCGCAGGATTTCGTCGAGCTGCCGTCGCAAATCATGGAGAACTGGTGCTCCGAGCGCGACGCGCTCAACCTGTTCGCGGCGCACTACGAAACCTCGGCCCCACTTCCCGAAGCGCTGCTGGAAAGGGTGCGCCAAGCTCGCACCTTTCGCGCCGCCAGCATGCAGATGCGACAGCTCGGTTTCGCAGCCGTCGATCTCGCGCTGCACATCGACTACGATCCGCAAACGCACGGCGACGTGATGGACTACGCCAATCGCATCCTGCAGCGCTATGCCGCGAGCGAGCTGCCCAAGGACTACGGCATGCTGGCCGGCTTCTCGCACTTGTTCTCGCACCCGGTCGGGTACGCGGCCGGCTACTATTCCTACAAGTGGGCGGAGGTGCTGGACGCCGACGCGTTCGGGCGCTTCAAGCGCGAGGGCATCTTCAACCCCAGCGTCGGTCGCGCCTTCCGTGACGCCATCCTGGCCCAGGGCGACGCGCGCGATCCGATGGACCTGTTCGTGGCCTTCATGGGCCGCCAGCCGGATCCACAGGCGCTGCTGGTGCGGCAGGGCCTCGCTGCTTGAGCGGTTTGCGCTGGACGACCGGTGTGGGCATCGCCCTCGGAGGGACGGGCGGTGCCATCGCAGCGCTGATGGGCGTTCCGCAGCAGCCGGCCCCCCCGCCGCAGGCAGCGCCGATCCGGCCCGTCCCGGTCGCGGCTACGGCCACGGCTACGGTCACGGCTCCTGCCACGGCTCCTGCCACGGTCACCGCCTCCCCTTCGGCCACTGCCACTGCTCCTGGCACGGTCTCGCCCACCGTCGCCGCCTCGGCCTCGTCGTCGGCCACTAGCCCCGCGCCAGCGCCCGCGCCCGCGCCCGCCCCAGC
>DATDEV010000861.1:0-5943 GCA_036522995.1 Polyangiaceae bacterium | reverse complement strand
TGCGTAACGCCTTCTCGCAGCACAACGCAGGGACGTAGTGGTGTGGCGCCCCTGCTTCGCTCGCACGACTCCCGAGCTCCCGAGCTCCCTGTAATTCAGGGAGCCGTGAGGTGACTCAAGGTGCCGTCACAACAGCTTGGCAATGGTAACCAGCTGCATGTTGCTAGTGCCCTCGTAGATTTTGCCGATCTTGGCGTCGCGGTAGAACTTTTCGGCGGGGTACTCTTTGGTGAAGCCCACGCCGCCGAAGAACTCGACGCATTGAGACGCGGTGCGCTCGGCGACCTCGGACGCGAACAGCTTGGCCATGGCCGCTTCCTTCACGAACGGCTGGCCCGCGTCCTTCAGGCGCGCGGCGTTGTAAACCAGCAGACGCGCTGCCTCGATCTCCATGGCCACGCGCGCGTACAGGAACTGCATGCCTTGAAACTCGGCGATCGGCTTGCCGAACTGCGTTCGCTCTCGCATGTACGGCAGCGCGCAATCGAAGGCTCCTTGAGCCAGCCCCAACATCTGAGCGCCGATACCGATCCGCCCTTCGTTGAGCGCCTCGATCGCGATCTTGTAACCGCGCCCGACCTCGCCCAGCACATTCTCGGGCGGGACCTCCACGCCGTCCAGGACCAGCTCGCACGTGCTCGAAGCGCGGATGCCCAGCTTGTGCTCACGCTTCCCAACCGAAAAGCCGGCGAAGCCTCGCTCGACCAAGAACGCCGTGATGCCCTTGTAGCCGAGCGAAGGGTCTACGTTCGCGAACACGATGAACAGCGAGCTCTCGGCGGCGTTGGTGATCCAGAGCTTGCGGCCGGTGAGCACGTAGCTCTCGCCGCGTTTTTCGGCACGACACTTGAGCGCAAAGGCGTCCGAGCCGGACGACGCCTCGCTGAGCGCGTAGGAGCCGACCCACTCGCTGGCCAGCTTGGGCAGGTAGCGCTGTTTTTGCTGCTCGCTCGCCCAGCGCAGGAGCGCGTTGACCACCAGCGTGTTCTGAACGTCGACCAGCACGCTCACGCTCGGGTCGATGCACGCCAGCGCCTCCACGGCCAGAATGGCGTTGAAGAAGGACGAGCCCGCCCCGCCGTATTGCTCCGGGATCTCGATGCCCATCACGCCCAGCTCGAACAGGGCCGGCAGCAGGCTTTCGTCGAGCGCCCCCGCCTCGTCCATGGCGGAGACGCGGGGCCCAATGCGCTGTTTGGCGAAATCGCGCACCGTCTCGAAAAAAAGCCGTTCGTCCTCGGAAAGCCGGGTGAGCGCGGTCACGTGGTCACTCTACCAGAGCGGAATGAAGCCGGAGCTAGGGATCAGTTGCCCGGCGGGCTGCATGAGGGCGGAGTGTGGTCTAAGCTCCACGCCGCTTCATGTCGGGCAACAGCTTCGGTCAGGCGTTTCGGGTCACCACTGCTGGCGAGTCCCACGGTCCAGGCAACGTCGTCATCATCGACGGTTGCCCACCCGGTATTTCGCTCTCGGAAGACGACTTGCGTCAGGACCTGGCGCGGCGCCGGCCGGGCCAGAGCCGCATCGTCACGCAGCGCCAGGAGGCCGACGACCCCGAGATCCTGTCCGGCGTTTTCGAGGGCCGCACGACCGGCACCAGCATCGCCATCCTGGTGCGCAACACCGACCAGAAGAGCAAGGACTACTCGGACATCAAGGACAAGTATCGGCCGGGTCACGCTGACTACACCTACGACCAGAAGTACGGCTTTCGCGATTACCGCGGCGGGGGTCGCTCCAGCGCTCGCGAGACGGTCTCGCGCGTGGCAGCCGGCGTGGTGGCCAAGAAGCTGATCGCCGAAGCCTTTGGCGGTCTGGTCGTGGGCTACGTGAGCCAGGTGGGTCACGTGATTGCTGAAATTACCGATCCGGCCAGCGTACGGCTGGAGCAAGTCGAAACGCTGCCGAATGGCGAGCCCAACATCGTGCGCTGTCCGCTGCCGGAGCGGGCCGCCGAGATGGTCGCGCTCATCGAAGAGCTGCGCAAGGCGCAGGACTCGGTGGGCGGGGTGAGCGAGATCGTCGCCAGCGGTGTGCCGGCCGGGCTGGGTGAGCCCGTGTTCGACAAGCTCAAGGCCGATCTGGCCAAAGCCTTGTTCAGCCTGCCGGCGGTGGTGGGAGTCGAGTACGGCGCAGGCTTCAAGGTCGCGGCCATGCGCGGTAGCGAGCACAACGACCTGTTCGAGCTGGGTCCGGACGGGGTGCGCACCAAGAGCAACCGGCACGGCGGCATGCTCGGGGGCATTTCGAGCGGCATGCCGATCGTGGTGCGGGCAGCGGTCAAGCCCACGAGCAGCCTGCCACTGCAGCAGGAGACCGTTACCCAGCAGGGTGAAAAAACCACCATCCGCACGCGCGGCCGTCACGATCCCTGCCTGCTGCCGCGCTTCGTGCCCATCGGCGAGGCCATGGTGGCTCTGGTGCTGGCCGATCACTACTTGCGCCAGCGCGGCCAGCGTGGTGATTGGGGCTCCTGAATGGCCAAGCGTGACGTTTTCACCGGCAGCACTGCGCTCGTGACAGGTGCGTCCTCCGGTTTGGGTGAGGAGTTCGCACGCGAGCTCGCGAGGCGACACGCCAACCTGGTGCTCACGGCTCGCTCGCGCGAAAAGCTCGAGCAACTGGCGGCCGATTTGGCGCGCGTCAACGGCATCACGGTGCAGGTCATCGTGCAAGACTTGGCCGAGCCCGACGGCGCGCTGGCGCTGGCGCGCGCGCTCAAGGAGCGCGACCTGGTCATCGATCATCTGATCAACAACGCCGGCTTCGGCACCGCCGGGCGCTTCGAGACCATGGATGTGGAGCGCGAGGCGCGCATGGTGCGCGTCAATTGCGAAGCCGTCGTCGTGCTCAGCCGAGCGCTGCTACGGGGCATGCTGGATCGCAAGCGCGGCGGCATCCTGAACGTAGCCTCCACCGCCGGCCACCAGCCGACGCCCTTCATGACCACCTACGGCGCGACCAAAGCCTTCGTGCTGAGCTTCACGCTGGCGCTGTCCGAAGAGCTACGCGGCACGGGTGTTCGGGCACTGGCGCTGTGCCCGGGCCCAGTGCCGACCGGCTTTCAGGCGGCCGCCAGCATCCCCAGCGGCGCGGTGCTCAGCTTCGCGAAGCTCGACGCGCACACGGTGGTCGAGCAAGCGCTCGACGCTTACGCCAAGCACGCCTCGCTCAAGACTCCCGGCCTGGTCAACAGCGCCCAGACGCTCGCCTCCAAGCTCTTGCCGCGCTCGGTATTGCTGCGCGCAGCGCGGCTGACCATGATCAAGCTCGGCCGCATCGGCACGTAGGCAGCACGCTCGCGCCTGGACTACGCTCGCGGGCGATGTCCCGTCGCCGGCTGAAAGACCTAACCCTGCTCGTTGCTGCTCCCGCACGCGCTCTCGCGCCCGTGCTGGTGCTCACGCTCACCGCTTGCGGCGCTCCCCCGCCCGCCAAGCCGCTCGCCCCGCCGGCCGCAGCCAGCTCGGCGGCAGCCGTTCCCCCCGCAGCGGCGGCCCCAGCCTTCGTCAATGGCGGCGGCATGTGGCTGCCGTCGCAGATCGCGCAGCGCTCGACTGAGCTACGGCAGCTGGGCCTGGAGCTCGATCCGGCGCTACTCGGCGACCCGCGCTCGAGCTTGCTCGGCGCCATCGTCAACCTCAACGGCTGCTCGGCTTCGTTCGTGTCGGCGGACGGCCTGGTGGTCACCAATCACCACTGCGCGGTTGGAGCGCTGCAGCACAATTCGGCGCCCGGCCGGAATTTGATCCAGACCGGCATGCTGGCCAAAACGCGCGCCGACGAGCGCAATAGCGGCCCGGCCACGCGCCTCAGCGTGCTGTCGAAGATGACCGACGTGACCGCGCGCGTGCGCCCGGCCTTGCTCGCCATCAACGACGATCTGGCGCGCAAGAAGGAGCTCGAGCGGCTGCAGAAGGAGCTGGTCGCGAGCTGCGAGCAGGGTCGACGTGACTTGCGCTGCAGCTTGACCAGCCTGTACGGCGGCGCCAGCTATTCGCTGATGGAGATGCTCGAGATCCGCGACGTGCGCATCGTCTACGCGCCGGCGGAGGGCATCGGCAACTTCGGCGGCGAGGTCGACAACTGGCGCTGGCCTCGACACTGCGGCGACGTCGCCTTCTTCCGCGCCTACGTGGGCAAGGACGGCCTGCCCGCCGACTACTCGGAGAGCAACGTCCCCTACAAGCCACCAGCGCACCTGAAGCTGGCGACGAAGGCGCTGCGCGCAGGCGAGCTGGTGCTGGTCAGCGGCTACCCGGGCAACACGTCGCTGCTGACGCCGGCGGTCGAGATGCGCCAGGTGGTCGACAAGGTCTACCCCGAGCAATTGGTGATGTTCGACGCCTACCTGGCGCTGATCGACCAGGTGTCCAGCGGCGATCCGGCGGTCGCGATCAAGGCCACCGGGCGCAAGCGCGGCCTCGACAACTACCGCACCAAGCACCAGGGCGAGCTGGCTGGCATCCGAACCGCCAACTTGCTGGAGCGAAAGCTCGCGGGCGACAAGGCGCTACAAGCCTTCATCGCGGCCGATCCAGCACGCAACGAGGCCTACGGCAGCGTGCTCGCGGAGCTGGACGCCGCCTACGCCGAGCAGGAAAAGACCCGCGTGGCCGACACGGCGCTCGAGCGCGAGTACCTGATGCCGCGGCTGCTGTCGGCTGCGTATCGCATCGCGCGCATGGCCGACGAACGGCAGAAGCCCGACGCCGAGCGCGATCCAAGCTACCAGGAGCGCAACGTGCCGCGCCTGCGCGACGACCTCAAACAGCTCACCACCAGCTATGCCCCGAAGCTGGATCGAGCTTACCTAAAGCTGGCGTTGCAGCGTGACCGCTCGCGCCAGCCCGGGCTGCGCTCACCAGCGTTGACCGCGATCGCCGGCAACGACAGCAGCGACGCCATGCTCGACCAGGCGATCGCCAAGCTCTATGACACGTCCAGGCTGGGCGACGAGCAAGCTCGCCTGAGGTTGTTCGACACCGCCAAGCCGGCAGCCCTGGCCAAGCACCCCGACCCGATCGTGCGCCTCGGCGCCAAGCTCTATCCGGAGCTGCGCGCCGTCGACGAGCGCCGCAAGCGCTTGGAGGGCAAGATGTTGCTGCTGCTGCCGCGCTACCTGGAGGCCCTGTCGGCGTTCAAGGGCGGGTCCGTCGCACCCGACGCCAATGGGACGCTGCGCATCGCCTACGGCACCGTCAAACCGGCCCCGCCCGGCTATGCCGGCTCGGACATCGGCGCCTTCACGAGCCTCTCGCAAATGGTGGCAAAGAACACCGGCAAAGAGCCCTTCAACGCGCCCGCGAGCCTGCTCGCCGCCGCCAAGAACGCGCGCGCCTCGCGCTACTTCGACGCCGCCCTGGGTGACGTGCCGGTCGACTTTTCGAGCGACGTGCACATCACGAACGGCAACTCCGGCTCGGCCACGCTCAACGCGCGCGGGGAGCTGGTGGGGCTGGCCTTCGATGGCACCTACGAGTCCGTCGCCTCCGACTGGGTGTTCCTCCCCACCACGCGCAGCATCCACGTCGACCTGCGCTTCGTCCTGTTCCTGCTGCGCGACGTCGAGCACGCTCAAGCTCTCCTGAGCGAGCTCGGCGTCCCCTAGCGGCGACGAGTATGCCTCGGGATACTTCCGTCCCGAGGCTCGTGGCGAGGACCCTACGAGAATTACAGGGAGATCAGGAGATCGGGAGTCGTGCGAGCGCGAGCAGGGGGCGCCAAGCCGAAACGGCGCTCGCGTTGCTTTGTCATCGAGTCGTACAGGACGATACGCACCTCACTGAGCGACGCGCGCGCTCAATCGAAGCTGCGCCCAAAACTTCTCGCTCGCACGACTCCCCATCTCCCGATCTCCCTGTGAAAAAATTCAGGATCGTGCGTGGACGCTGCGGGCGGGGGCGCGGCCTAGTCGACCCGTTCGCTGGGAGGGCGTGTGTT
>DATDEV010000860.1:0-5018 GCA_036522995.1 Polyangiaceae bacterium | reverse complement strand
AGGGACTTTCCGACCGGTAGTGGCGAGCGACCTGTCCGAGCACGTGATGCACGAAGAGCGCTTCACGCTGGACGCCGCGCTGGCCGAGCAGATTTCGCGCGCCCGCCAGCAAGACAGGCCCGTGGTAGCCGTGGGCACGACCGCGGTGCGGGCGCTCGAGTCTGCGGCCGATCCGGCCCGGCCAGGGCACGTGCGGCCCTGCAGCACGACCACCCGCTTGCTGATTCAACCAGGCTATTCTTTCCGCATCGTGGACGGCTTGCTCACCAACTTTCATCAACCCAAAAGCACACTGCTCGCGCTGGTCGCCGCCTTCGCCGGCTTCGACGCCATGCGTGCGGCCTACGCCGCAGCCATTGCGGAGCGCTATCGCTTCCTTTCGTTCGGCGACGCCATGTGGTTGCCGAGGCGCGGCTCGTGATCAGCTACCGCCAGGAGGCGAGCTCGGGGCATGCGCGCGCCGGCGTGATCTCGACCCGGCATGGCGACGTGCCGACGCCCGCCTTCATGCCCGTCGGCACGCAGGCCAGCGTGAAGGCCTTGTCGGCTGCGGAGGTCGCCAGCACCGGCGCCCGCATGCAAATCATGAACACCTACCACCTCTGGCTGCGGCCCGGTCCGGAGCGGGTAGCCGAGCTCGGAGGCTTGCACGAGTTTTCGCGCTGGCCACACGCCATCGCCACCGACTCGGGTGGCTTTCAGGCGTTCTCGCTGGCGGAGCGCACGAAGCTGAGCGAGGACGGCTTCGAGTTCTCCTCGCACTTGGATGGCAAGCGTCTGAAGCTCACGCCGGAGGAGGCCATGCGCATCCAGGGCCTGCTCGGCTCGGACGTCGCCATGCAGCTCGACGTGTGCCTGAGCGGCACCGCAGCTTTGCCCGAGCTGGTTGCCGCGGTCGAGCGCACGACGCGCTGGGCCGAGCGCTGCCTGGCGGCGCAGTCTCCGGGCCAAGCGCTGTTCGGCATCGTGCAGGGGGGAACCCACGTCGAGCTGCGTCTGGCCCACGCCGAAACGCTGGCCAAGCTGCCGCTCCAGGGCTTGGCACTGGGCGGCTTCAGCGTCGGTGAGCCGCCCGAGCTCATGCACCGGGCCCTCGAGCAGATCGGACACCGGCTGGACGCCGCACGGCCGCGCTACTTGATGGGCGTAGGTACACCGGAAGATCTGCTGGTGGCGGTCGGTGCCGGCATCGATTTGTTCGATTGCGTCATGCCCACCCGCAACGCCAGAAATGGCCAGGCGTTTACCTGGAACGGCAAAGTCACGATCAAGAACGCGCGTTACCGCGACGACCCGCTGCCCCTGGATCCGGACTGCTCTTGCTCTGCGTGTCGCGGCGGTTACAGCCGCGCCTACTTGCGGCACCTGTTCGTAGCAGGTGAGATTCTCGCACTTCGGATGCTGAGCGAGCACAACCTGAGCCTGTACGCCCGCTTGCTGCGGGAGGCGCGGGCCGCGGTGCTGCGCGGCGCCTACGCAAATTTCGCCGCGGAACGGCTCGCAGTTTTCCGCAACATGCCCGATACTAGTGGGTCTGGATGAGCGAAAAGAAGCAACTCGGTAAGATTCTGTTGCGCCAGCGAGCGCTCAGCCCCGAGGAGCTGGATCGCGCGCTCAACGAAAATAAGGGTGGCAGGCTGGCCTCGCGCCTGGCGGCGTCCGGCGCGATTACCGACGTGGCGGCGCTCAAGGCGCTGAGCGAGCAACACGGCATTCCGGGCATCGATCTGAGCCAGCTCTGCCTGCGGCTCGAGCACTTGGAGCTGTTGCCGCGCGCGATCGCCGAGAAGCATTTGATCTTGCCGGTGCTGGTGCGCGACGATCGCTTGTTCATCGCGATGGCCAACCCTCGCGAAAAGAAGGTGATCGACGAGCTGGAGTTCGTCACCGGCAAGAAGGTGTATCCGTACGTCGCGCTCGAAGGCCCGCTGTCGGCGGTGATCGAGGAAGCTTACGAGAAGAAGGCGCGCGGCGAGGATTTCTACATTGGTCCGCATTGTCCGGCCGAGGTGCAGCGCAAGGCCGGTCTCGAAGCGGCGGCGCAAACCGCGCAGGTCCCCTACGAATTTTCTGAGGCCGACGCGCGGCCGCTAGAAACTCCCGGCATCGTCGTCGACGACGAGGTGCAGGCCCTGTCACGCGACGACGACGTGGAGGAGAACGATTTCGGGGAGCTCTCGCCGGAGCTCAGTGTCGTCACCGACATGCCCGAGCACGGGTCGAGCCCCGCAGCCTCCGAGCCGTCGGGCAAGACGATTCTGGTGGTCGACGACGAGGGCGAGATCCGAAAGCTGCTCGTGCGGCTGCTGACGCGCGCCGGGCACCACGTGATCGAGGCAGATCGCGGACTGGTCGCCTTGCGCCTGGTCAAGGAGCGGCAACCCGACCTGATCGTGCTCGACGCCATGCTGCCCGAGATCCACGGCTTCGAGATCGCGCGGCGGATCAAGGGCAGCCAGCGCTACGGCCAGATCCCGATCATCATGGTCAGCGCCGTTTATCGCGGCTGGCGTTATGCCGAAGATCTGAAGACGAGCCTGTGCGTCGATCACTTCATCGAAAAGCCGTTTCGCATCGCCGAGGTCGTGGCTGCCGTGGAGGCGTGCCTGCGCCGGGAGCCGCCCGCCGAGCTGCCCGACGTTTCGGGTGAGGCGGAGGCTGCCCTGAACGCGGGGGTCGACGCCTACAAGGCCGGTCGTCTGGACGACGCCATCGACCATCTCAAGCGCGGCATTGGCATCGACCCGTTGGCCTACCGGCTGCATTTCCACCTCGGCCTCCTCTACGGCAAGAAAGGCCGCGTCTACGACGCCGTGAGCGAGCTAGAAACGGCCGTCGAGGTCAACTCGCGCCACTTTCCCGCCGTCAAAAACCTGGCGATCCTTTACCAGAAGGCTGGATTTCGCAACAAAGCGGTCGAAATGTGGGAGCGGGCGCTTTCGCTCGCTCCGGACGAGGAGACGAAACAGTCGATCCGCGAGCACCTTCTGAACCTTTTGTGACCGGGCTTCTTGCGTGCTTTTTTGAGCGCGACTTTAAGAGGGCGGGCTAAGCTCTCAGACCTCCAAAGTCGTATACGTCGGGGCGGCAGCCCCACTTCTGGTCCGCCCGAATCCTTCGCTTCCTCGAACACCCAAGCCACGCGTGCGACGGCGCTCCGCTGAATGAAGTTTCTCTGCCCCAGCTGTAAAGCGAAGTACCAGATCGCCGACGAAAAGGTAGCGGGGCGGTCCGTGCGCATGAAGTGTCGCAAATGCGGCTTCATGATCCAGGTCTCGAGCGGCCCCGGCTCCATGTCGAGCAGCATGCCGCCACCTGAGCCAATCCTCGACGGTGAGAGCAGCGCGCCACCGCCGCCGCCCGTCGCCGAAGGCGGACCGCGACCGGCTACACTGTCGGCTGCGTCAGCAACTGGCGCGGCTGCTCCTGTGGCCCCGCGCACCTCGGCCGTGGGTAGGTTACCAACCGCCAAGGGCCTGGGCCCGGCGCTGCCCGCGCCCCGTATGCCGCCAGGCAAAGCATTGGGCGGCGTGCCGAAACCTGGCGCGCCACCCGCTCGCCCCAGCGCGGCCAAGCCCGCAGGTCTCGCGCCCGCGGCCCCCTCTGCACCAGCTGCCGCCGCCGTGGCTTCGGCTCCCGCCGCGGCTTCTGCTCCGGCGGCCTCGCCAACTGCGGTGCCCGCAGCGGTCAAGCCCGCACTGCGCTCGTCACCGCAAGCGGCGGCTCAGGCCGCAGCGGCGGCGCGCCCGGCACGCAAACCCGACTTCGAGGAGGAAGAGGTCACGCGCTTCGGCAATGCCGGCGCGCTCGCGGGCGCGTTCACGCAAGCGTTCGGCGGCGGCGACGCCCCGGCCGAGGTCGAGGCGCAGCTCAGCATGCCGGGCGACGAGTGGTTCGTCGCGATCAACGGCGTGCCGGTTGGTCCCATCCGCTTGAGCGAGCTGCGCTCGAAGGCAGCCTCCGGCGCGGTCAACAAGGAGTCGCTCGTCTGGCGAGACGGCTTCGAGGATTGGCGACCGCTCAAGACGTATCCCGAGCTCGTCGCCATCGTCGAAGAGGGCTTGTCGAGCGCGCGCGCTTCGCTGACGCCCTTCACGCCGCCTGCCGCCGAAGGGCATGAAGTTGCGGCCCGCCTCGGCGTGGCAGCTGCAGATCCTTACGCGACCGCACCTTCGCCCAGCGCCGTGACGGGCTCGGCGGTCGTGACGGAAGATTTGTTGGGCGTTGCGCCGCCGCGCCACGGCATGTCGCCGATGGTGTGGGTCGCGATGGTGATTGCGATCGGCTTGGGCCTGACGATCGGCTTCGTGCTCTTCGGCGGTAAGCAGACCGAGCGCATCGTCGAAAAGACCAAGATCGTGGAGGTTCCGGCGAAGGGCGCGGAGCAGCCTGCGGCGGCGGCGAACAATCCGACAGAAGCCACGTCGGCGGCCGTCGATCCGGCGGCGCCCAAGAAGCCAGGGAGCGGCGGCAAGGTCGCGCCGGCTACGGTAGAGGACACCAAGCCGAACACGGGGCTGAAAGGCTTGACCGGCCTGAGCGGACTCGGGCCCTCGGGTGGCCCGGCAACGGGTGGGCCGTCGGGCGCAACCGGCGGCGGCGGCTCGCAGCTCGACAGCGGCCAGATCCAGTCGACGGTGTCACGCTACACGGGCAGCGTGAAGCGACGCTGCTGGCAGCCGGCGCTCGATGCTCGCGCCAAGGACGCGCCGATGACGGCGAAGGTTACCGTGACCATCACGGTGACCGGCAGCGGCAGCGTGCAGAGCGCGACCACGACCGGTGATCCCCGCGGCTACAGCGGCCTCGCCAACTGCATCGGCAGCAGCGTCCGCTCTTGGCAATTCCCCGCATCGGGCGGCACCACGATCGCCAACGTGCCCTTCGTGTTCGCAGGGCAGTAGCGCCGAAGAGCGAGAGCTCGAGACTCGAGGAATCGATCGACGATCATCCCGATCGACGATCCCGATCGACGATCCCGAGTATCGAGTATCGAGATCGACGATCGATCATTGAAA
>DATDEV010000859.1:0-10377 GCA_036522995.1 Polyangiaceae bacterium | reverse complement strand
TGGCGTTCGAGGGCAACAGCAAGACAGTCTGGTTCGAGGGCAATTATCAGGCGTACGAGGAAGACCGCAGGCGCCGGCTGGGCGCTGACGCCGATCGCCCTACACGCATCAAGTACAAGAAACTGAAGATCGACTGACTCGTATCAGACGCGAACCAGCACGCTGCCCCAGTGGAAGCCAGCGCCCAGGCCCAGCAGGCAGATGAGCTGGCCTTCCTTGAGGCGACCGTCGCGGCGCATCTCGTCGAGCAGGATCGGGATCGTGGCTGCCGACGTGTTGCCGAAGCGATCGATATTGCTCGGGAACTTCTCGAGCGGCAGCTTGAGCTTCTCGGCCACCGCCTCGTTGATGCGCTGGTTGGCCTGGTGAGCCACGAACCAATCGACGTCTGCCATGGCGACGCGAGCCTTGTCGCACACGGCCTTGACCGAGCGCGGCAGGCGGGTGACGGCGAACTTGAAGACCTCGCGCCCTTCCATCTGCACCAGCCACGACTCACCGCTCGCATCGACGCTGGCAGGCCAGGGTCGGCCCTTGAAGCCACCCGGCACGCACAGCTGCTCGACGTAGCGCCCGTCGGAATGCAGGTCGGTCGCGATGACCCCCGCTCCATCACGGCTCTTTTCGACGACGACAGCACCCGCGCCATCTCCGAAAATGATGGCCCAGCCGCGGTGACGCGAGGCGCGCTCCCAATCTTGAGCGGCGGGCTTGCCCTCGCGCGTGCCTTCCAGGATGTCCCAGTCGCGCCAGGGCATGAAGCCGGCATGCGCTTCGGCTCCGACGATCAGGATGGTGCGCGCGGCGTCGGCGCGTAGCAGCGCGTCGGCCATCTGAAAGGAGAACAACATCGCAGCGCACTGCGTGCGCAGGTCCGGCGCGGGGACGCCGGGGCAGCCGAGCTTAGCGCCGAGCAGCGAGCCTGACCCCGGAAACACGTGGTCCGGCGTCATGGTGTTGAACAGGATGTAGTCGAGATCCTCGGGCTTCTTGCCGGCGGCCTCGAGCGCAGCCTGCGCGGCGGGCAACGCCAGGTCCGACACGCCCAGCTCGGCAGGGCAAAAGTGGCGCTGAACGATGCCGGTCCGCTGGCGAATCCATTCGTCGTTCGTGTCTAGAACGCGAGAAAGGTCGTGGTTGGTGTACGGCCGACCCGGGACGTGATGGCCGGTGCCGAGGATGCGAAGGCCGGGCATGATTGAGGTTGGAGCAAGCGCTCGAGAATCCCGGCTACTACCCGAGATTTTCTGGGTCGTCACTGGCGCTGGGCGTCATTTTTCGGCAATACAGCAGGCCTACCAGGGCGGGGTCGGGTAGACCGCGGCCAGGTCCCGCCAAAACTCGGGATATGTCTTGGCCACGCAGGCCGGGTCCTCGATCGAGACGCCGGCCCGCGCGGCGCCCAAAACGGCGAAGCTCATGGCCATCCGGTGGTCTTTGTAGCTTTGGACCACCGCCGCCGTGAGGGGCTGGGGACGAACCCGGAGCCAGTCCGGCCCTTCTTCGACCTGCTGGCCGAGGCGCCGGAGCTCGCTCACGGTCGCCGCAAGCCGGTCGGTCTCCTTGATGCGGATGTTGGCGACGTTGACGATGGTGGTCGGGCCGCTCGCCAGCGGAGCGAGAGCCGCCAGGGTCATCACGGTGTCGGAAATGTTGAACATGTCCACGTCGATACCCGCGAGCTGACCAGTGCCGGTGACCGTGGTGGCATGGCTCTCGGACTCGACCTTGGCGCCGACGAGCCGCAGCACATCGACGAAGCCGTAGTCGCCCTGCAGCGCCGCAGACCCGAGCCCCGGCACGCGCACCCGACTCCGCGTCGCCGCAGCGAGCGCAAATGCGTAGCTGGCGCTCGAGGCGTCGGGCTCGATGGCGTAGGTTTGACCAGTGTAACGCCCGCCACCCCGCCAGGCGAAGCCTCGGGGCGTGACCTCGATGGCGCCGCCGAAGGTCGCCACCATGCGCCGGGTGATCTCCACGTAGGGCCGGCTCACGAGCTCGCCTTCGATCTCGAGCTCCGTGTCCGCCTCCGACAGCGCGCCCACCAGCAGCAGCGCCGAAAAGTATTGGCTCGAGCTCCCGCCGCGCATCGAGAGGCGGCCGCCCGGTAGCTTGCCGCCGTACACTGTCAGCGGAGGACAGCCCGTCTCACACTCGACCCTGACCCCGAGCTGTCGCAGGCCGTCGACCAGATCTCGAATGGGACGCTTGGCCATGGCCTCGTCGCCCTCGAGGGTGACGGGGCCATCCACCAGGCAGGCAAGCCCGGTCAAAAACCGAACGGTAGTGCCACTATTGCCCACGAAAAGCGGACGTGCGGGCGCCCGCAGCCGCGCGCGCCCGCCGTCGATTTCCAGCGTCGTGGGGCTGAGCTTGCGCACGGTGATGCCCAGCTCGGCGAGCGCTTCCTGCATGTGGCGCGTGTCGTCGCTTTCGAGCACCCCTTCCAGGCGGGTGGTGCCGTCGGCTAGTGCTGCCAGCACCAGCGCGCGATTGGTGATGCTCTTGGAGCCGGGGATCTGCCAGACCCCGTCGATAGGCATAGGCAGGGGCGGAATCTCTAAGGGGCCGCGCGGAAACATCGCGCTGCACGTCTAGCACGGAGCGCTCGACTTACGGCCACGTCGGGAGGAGCATGGGCGAGTTTATGGCGTCTTCGGATCACAAGCTGCGCCGATTGGAGCTGCTGCTCCGGGTGGGGGTCGCGCTTTCGGCCGAGACCGACACCAATCGCCTGCTCGAGACCATCCTGCTCGAGGCCAAGGAGCTGACGCGGGCGGATGGCGGCACCCTGTACGTGCGGCAGGACGAGGACAGCCTGCACTTCGCCATCATGCGCACCGACTCGCTCGGCATCGCGATCGGGGGCACGACGGGGCGACCGACGACGCTGCCGCCGATCCCACTGCGCGACCCGGAGACTGGCGCGCCGAACCACCGTCATATCGCGAGCTACGCCGCGCTGCGCAAGCAGTCCATCAACATCCCCAACGCCTACGACACCACGCGCTTCGACTTCAGCGGCACCAAGGCGTTCGATGCCCGCAGCGGCTACCGCTCGGTCTCGTTTCTCACCATTCCCATGCTCGACGCCGAGGGGCGCGTGGTGGGCGTGCTGCAGCTGATCAACGCGCGTGACGCCGAGACCGGCGAGGTGGTGCCGTTCGACGCTTTCGATCAGCAGACGGTCGAGGTGCTGGCCTCTCAAGCAGGCGTCAGCTTGCAAAACAAGCTGCTGCGCGACGCGCAGCGCGACTTGCTCGAGAGCTTCATCAAGATGATCGCGTCCGCCATCGACGCCAAGAGCGACTACACCGGTGGTCACTGCGAGCGCGTGCCGCTGATCGCCGAGATGCTGGCGCGCGCGGCCTGCGACGCCAAGACGGGGCCGTTCGCGGAGTTCGCGCTGAGCGAGCTCGAATGGTACGAGCTGCACATCGCGGCCTGGCTTCACGACTGCGGTAAGGTCATCACGCCGGTGCACGTGATGGACAAGTCGAAGAAGCTCGAAACCATCCATGATCGCATCGAGACCGTGCGCGCTCGCTTCGAGGTGCTGATGCGCGATGCGCGCCTCGACGCTTACGAGCGCGAAAAGGCGGGCGAGCCGCCGGCGCAGGTCGAGAGCCAGCTCGAGCAAACGCTGCTGGCGCTGCGCAATGACCTGGCATTTCTGGAGAAGACCAATTTCGGCGGCGAATTCTTGCCGCGTGAGGGCCAGGAGCGCATCAAGCGCATCGCCCAGCGCACGCTCGAGCTGGGCGGCCAGCGCGTGCCGCTGCTGAGCGACGAAGAGGTGCAAAACCTCTCCATCTCACGCGGCACGCTGACCGAGAAGGAGCGCCTGGTCATCAACGCGCACATGGTTCACACCGTGAACATCCTGAAGGCGCTGCCCTTTCCGCCGCAGCTGCGCCGCGTGCCCGAGTACGCTACCGGACACCACGAAAAGATGGATGGCACCGGCTACCCGCGAGGCCTGTTCGCCGGCGACATGTCCGTGCCGGCGCGCATCATGGCGGTGGCGGACGTGTTCGAGGCGCTGACGGCCATCGATCGCCCGTACAAACAGCCCAAGAAGCTGAGCGAGGTCATGTTCATCATGGGCAAGATGAAAGAGCAGCACCACCTCGACCCCGATGTGTTCGATCTGTTCATCAGCTCGGGCATCTACCGCAAATACGCCGAGCAGAATCTGCCGGCCGAGCTGGTGGACGTCATCGACGAGGCCAAACTGCTCGCCATCGAGCCGCCCAAGCTCGAGCTGCCGCCCGAAGCCGAGCGCAAGCAGCGCTTCGACGGCGTGCTCCCCGAGTACCGCCAGTGGGAACGGCGCTAGCGGGCGACGGGTCGACCCAAACAGGTGTCGCGCGACACCACCGCAGGCGCCGCAGCGCACTCGTCGGCGAGCCGATCGCACTCGAACGACACGCATTCGCTGCTTTGCGCGCAGCCGCTGCCGCCCATGTTGGTCGTGAGCTGGCAGGTCGACGAATCCGGATCGCAGTAGCTGCCGAGGCCGCATTCGGTGCTCTCGAGTAGCCTGCCGTCGCAGGCTCCACCTGCTGGGATGGCTTTCACGCACACGCCCATTTCACCAGGCGTGGCGTTGCAGGCCAGGCCGTCGTCGCACACCGAGACGCGGCCGGACGGGAAGGGGCAGGCCGCGCCCTCGGGCAAGACCTCGATCGCCGCGCACACGCCCTTGATACACTCGACCGTCGCCACGCCAGCCGGCCTCTGGCACGTCGCTGCGACCGAGCAGCCACCCCCCAGCGGGGTCAGGCCCTGGATGGTGCGGCACTCGGCGTAGGCGCGCTTGCGCAGCTCCAGGTTTTCGGGCCAGCTCGGCACGCACACGGCTTGCTCCTCGGCATGAGCGCGCAGGCAGCCTTCGATCGAGCCCTCGTCGAACACGGCCCTGCCTGCGGCGACGGCATCCGCGCCCGGTCGGCACACCTCGCGCTTGAAAACATCGACGCAGCCGTCCTGGTCGAACGCAGCGTAGGCTTGCTGGCAGCAACCCTCGGCGCCTGCACAAAACCGGCTTGCGAAGTCGACGCAGGTATCGAGCACACTGGTGTCGGGCGGCGTCGGCTCGACACCCGAATCCGCTCGCTCGGGCGTGCTCGAACAGCCGAGAGCGAGGGCGCCCAGCGCCAGCGCTGTCAGCCGAGATCTACGGCGCATGGACCTGCCAGAGTACTCGCGCTCGCTCTGGGCGCGCCACAAATCCCGCGCCTTAGCCGCGCCAGGTACCACCCGCGGTCCTTTGCGCTATCGTTCGCGCCCGTTTTTGGACGGGCCGCGGTCTCGGGTAACCCATGCAACTCCTCGATCATCCTTACGCCAAGTTTCTCGACCGGGTCGAGAAGCCCAATCGCTACACCGGCGCCGAGCATGGCGTCCGCCGCAAGGCTTGGGAGGGCGAGGGCGTCGAGGCACGCGTCTGCCTGGCGTTCCCCGAGATTTACGACATCGGGATGAGCCACCTCGGCTACCGCATTCTGTATCGCATCCTGAACGACAATCCACGCACGCTGGCCGAGCGCGCCTACCTGCCGTGGACCGACATGCAGCGCCAGCTCCAAGAGCACGGCAAGCTGCTGGTGTCGCTCGAGAGCTCGCGCCCGCTGTGCGACTTCGACATGGTCGGGTTCTCGCTACAGTACGAGCTGACCTACACCAACGTGCTGACCATGCTCGAGCTGTCGGGCATCCCGCTGCGCAGCGCGGCACGCAGCGAGGCCGATCCGCTCGTCGTCGCGGGCGGTCCGGTGGCGACGCACTGCGAGCCGGCGGCAGACTTTTTCGACGCGGTCTTGATCGGCGACGGCGAAGAGGCAGCCACCGAGATCGCGCTGTGCTGGGTACAGGCGAAGCGCGAGGGCTTGTCGAGGTCTGCGCGGCTGCTGCGCCTGGCGCAGCTGAAGGGCGTCTACGTGCCGTCGCTCTACGACACCGCCATCGACGCGGAGAACGGATTTTTGGTCGTCACCGGGCCGAAAGTCGCGGGCATTCCGTTCCCCATCGAGCGGCGCTTGCTCGATGACATCTCCAAGTTCCCGTTCCCCGACGACGGCCCGGTGGGAGGCCCCGAGGCGATCTTCGATCGCATGAGCATCGAGGTGGCGCGCGGCTGCACCGAAGGCTGCCGTTTTTGCCAGGCCGGTATGATCTACCGCCCCGTGCGCGAGCGCGACCCGGAAGAGATCATCGAGACCGTCGTGAGCGCGCTCGAAAAGTCGGGTCAAGACGAGGTGAGCCTGACCGCGCTGTCGACGGCCGACGTGAGCTGCATCTCGCCGCTGATCAAGCGTCTGGTCGAGCGCACCGCGCCCGAGCGCGTCAGCCTGAGCGTGGCTTCGTTGCGCGCTTACGGCCTGGCGGAGGATCTGCTCGATGACATGCGCAAGGTGCGCGCTTCGGGGTTGACCTTCGCGCCCGAGGCCGGCACGCAGCGCATGCGTGACGTGATCAACAAGAACGTCACGGAAGAGCAGCTGCTCGAGACGGCCGAGCGCACCTTTTCGCGCGGCTTCGACCGCATGAAGCTGTACTTCATCATCGGCCTGCCCACCGAAGAAGACGAGGACGTGCTGGGCATCGCGTCGGTGGGCCAGAACGCGCTGCGCGTGGGCAAGCGCGTCGGCGGTCGCCCCAAGGTCACCGTCAGCGTCTCCACGCACGTGCCCAAGCCGCACACGCCTTTTCAGTGGTGCGCGCAGGATTCGCTGGCCCAGACCCAGCGCAAGCAGCAGATGCTGCGCCACGCGGTGCGCCAGGTGCGCGGTCTGGAGCTGCGTACCCACGACTCCGAGACCAGCATCCTCGAGGGCATCCTGGCACGCGGCGATCGGCGCCTGAGCGACGTGATCGAGCGCGCCTACCACGAGGGCGCGCGCATGGATTCGTGGGAAGAGCACGTGAAGCTCGACACCTGGCGCGAGGCGCTGGCGCACTACGGCATCGATCCGGCTCAGTACCTCGGCACCATTCCGGTGACGGCGCGGCTGCCCTGGGACCACTTCGACATCGGGCTCGAGGAAGGCTTTCTGGCGCGCGAATACCGCAAGGCGCTCGCCAGCCGTCCGAGCCCGCCCTGCGGCAAGGTCGTCGGTCAGTTCATTCACGCGACCAACCTGCAGGAGTCCGACGCCGAGAAGCGCCGGCTGGTCTGCTACGACTGCGGCATCGCCTGCGATCTGACCAAGATGCGCGACGATCGTAAGGATTTTCTGCAGCGCCTCGGGGCGCTCGAGCCCAACCAGCGCGTCCACCTGCCGCTGGTCAGCCCGCCGAAAACTGGCGCGGCCGCGATCGCGGCCGAACCCTTCGTCTTCGGCTCCGAGCTACTGGACCTGGAAGCGGCGAAGCCGCCGGCGGAGCGCAAGCGTCTGCGCCCCGAGCTGTATCGACCCGTACGGGTTGGCACGCCGGTGCGCTATCGCCTGCGTTATGCCAAGACCGGGTCGGTGGCGCTGCTCGGTCATCTGGACTTGATGCGCGAGCTGCCGCGCGTGATTCGGCGCGCCGGTATCAAAACGGCCTACACCGAAGGCTTTCACCCCAAGCCCGACATGTCCTTCGGTCCCGCGCTGTCACTCGGTGTGGCCAGCCTCGACGAGTACACCGACGTGAAGTTGCTCGATCCACCGTCCCAGCAGGAGCTACTAGCGAGCCTGCAGGCGCATACGTCGGGCGGTCTGCTCTTCCTCGACGCGCGTGAGCTCGGCCCTCAGGACAAGGGCGTGGCGGCGGTCATCAGCGCCGCGCGCTACCTGCTCGCGCTGCCTGAAAGCGTGGTGGCGGAGCACGGCGGCCTGCCGTTCGTCGAGCGAGCCATCGCCGAGTTCCTGGCCAAGTCCGAGCTGGTGGTGCGTCGCAGCATCGACGGCCTGGGCAAGAAGGTGGACGTTCGTCACTTCGTTCGCGCGCTGCGTGTGGGGGGCGACGCCGAGCGCGAGCTGCTGTCCCGCGCCGGCTTGCTCGGCGACCTGCTCGCTGTCGAGGCGCTGGTGGCGCTCGGGCCGACCGGCTCCACCAAGGCTGCCGAGATCGTCGAAGCCGTGTTCGGCGCTGGCTTTCCGCACAAGGCCGTCCGGATACAGCTCTTGGCCGGCGAGCTGAGCCCCCTCGACACCGCGCGCTTGCGCAGCACACCCCGAGTCGTGGAAGCTGCGCAGATCCCGGCATGAGCAAGACCAAGAGCGCCAAGCTCGAGCAGTCCATGAGTCCTCAGGCCCGCGCGGTGCGTGCGCTGGGCGAGCGCTACATCGAGTCCAGCATGGAGCGCTTTCCCAGCTTGGGTAGCGCGGTCGGTCGGCACGAGTTCGACGCCGAGCTCGAGCTGCCCTGCGAAAAGCTGCTGCGGGCCCAGCAGAAGCTGGTGCAAAAGACGCTCGAGGAGCTGGAGTCGATCCCCGAGCACGACGTCAGCGGCGACGACTGGCTCGATCGGCGCGCGCTACTGGCGGAGCTGCGCACCGAAACCTGGTCCCAGCAGCGCGAGACCTTCCGCAAGAATCCGGAGAGCTGGGCATCGAGCGCGCTCGGCAGCATCCACAATCTCGTGGTGCGCCACGCCGACGACCTGACGCCGGTCGCCGACGCCATCGCCTCACGGCTGGCCAAGGTGCCCGACTATCTCGAAGGCGCAGCCGAGCTATGCCGACGTCCGGTGCCGCTGTGGCGCGAGACCGCTTACAGCTCGGTTACGGGAGCGCCAGCGCTGTTCGACGCGATCAAGGCGCCGCTGGCCGCTACCGGCAAGATCAAGCCGAAGCGCTTGGAGTCCTTGCTCTCGGCCGCCAGCTCGGCCTTCAAGCAGTATGGCCGGCGCATTTCGCGGACGCCCGCCGGAAAGGCGCGCGATTTCTCGCTCGGTCGCGAGCCGTTCGAAGCGCTGATGCGCGAACGCCTGGGCTGGGACCTCACGGCGCGTGAAGCGCTCGCCTATGGCAAGACGCTGGTCGCCCGCATCGAGCAGGAGATGGAGGTCGAGGCCGCACGCATCGCGCCGCGCAAACGCCCGCGCGATATCCTCGAGCGCGCCGCCGCCGACTGGTCGCCCGCTCGCGGTGACCTGCTGCAGGAGTACGAGCACGAAACACGACGCGTGGCCGCTGACTTCCGGCGCGCCGACATCGTCAGCTTTCCGCAAGGCGATCAGCTGCTGGTCAAGCCGGTGCCGGAGTTCTTCCGCCATCAATTCCCGACCGCCGCCTACTCCTCTCCAGGCTGTTACGATCCGCAGCAGATCGGCGTGTTCTGGGTCAACGACCTGAGCCTCACGCGCGCCAGCCCACGCGAGCGGGCAGCCGAGGTCAGTCAGCATTTCGGTGTGCCGGCCACCTGCGCCCACGAGGCGTATCCCGGCCATCACCTGCAATTCTGCGCTGCCAATCGCCATCCCAGCCCGGTTCGGCGCTGGTTCGCGCACTCCATCTTCTACGAGGGCTGGACGCTGTGGTGCGAGCAGATGGCGGTGGATCACGGCGTCAACCGTGATCCCACCGCGCGGCTGAATCTGCTCCACGACGCGCTGTGGCGCGCGCACCGGGTGCTGGTCGATTGCGGGCTCCACGCCGGCGAGCTCGACTACGAGGCTGCCGTGAAGCACCTGATGAAGCACGTCGGCTTCACGCGCGCTCGCGCCGAGGGCGACGTCAACTGGTACACCGCCGCACCGACCGTGCCCATGAGCTACCTGATCGGCAAGATGGAGGTCATGCGCCTCAAGCGGCGCAAGGTCGACGAAGGCGGCTGGTCGCTCAAGCGCTACAACGACTGGCTGCTGTCGTTCGGCACCATTCCTCAGCGCTGGATCGAACAGAGCGGGCTGTAGGCCCAGGACGTTTCATGAAAGCAATCTCGGTAGCAAAGCCGGGCGGCTTCGAGCGCTTGCGGCTGGTCGACGTTCCGGATCTGGTGCCGCAGCGCGGCGAAGTCTTGGTCGAAACGCGCGCCGTCGGCGTCAACTTCGCCGACGTCGTGGTGCGGCTCGGGCTGTACGCTTCGGCCAAGAAATACGTCGGTTGGCCCATCACGCCAGGCTTCGAATTCTCGGGTGAGGTTGCAGGCCTGGGCGACGGCGTTTCCGATCTGCAGCTCGGGGAGCGCGTGTTCGGCCTGTCGCGGTTCGGCGGCTATGCCAGCCAGGTCTGCGTGCCACGCGGGCAGCTGTTCCGCGTGCCGGCAGCGTTGTCACACGCCCAGGCGGCGACCTTTCCGACGGTGCATCTGACCGCGTACTACGCGCTGCGCGAGATCTTCAAGGTGCGCCCGGGCTGGCGAGTGCTGGTCCACGCTGCCGCCGGTGGCGTGGGGCTGGCAGCCTTGCAGGTCGCGCGTGCCGATGGGCTGGAGAGCGTGGCC
>DATDEV010000858.1:0-4198 GCA_036522995.1 Polyangiaceae bacterium | reverse complement strand
GAGCGCGCTGACGAGGGAATGTCTAGAGAACCCGTGCTCGAACCAACCTAGACGCATTTTAAATACCTCCGCGAGCGCGCGAACCGCCGGCGAGCATCTTCTCGGCGCCAGTTGCAGCCATCGAGAACGTCACCCTGAGAGTGCATTTCTCGGGCTCGAAAGCGGCGGGAGTAAACCAGGCTCGCGAGTCTCTGTAAAGCAGCGCTGGCGCGGTTTTCCAGGCCGAATTTGACGATCACGAATTCAAATGGAGTGCCGCCGGCGCGGACATTCAACAGGTGTGTGTCGGCTTCTGCGCCGTGCGCTGGCGCGAAGGTTTGACCATGCTCGGCGCGCCTCGCCGAGCGACGCCAGCCTGGGTGCAGGCGGCGATCCGAGCGCGCCGGCGTGCTGCGAGCGGAGCGTCGAGTCCTGGATCGCGTCGCCATGGCGTCGCACCCTTCATGTCCGCGCCGGCTGAAATTGATCCGCTCTTAGGCCCCAACGCGCCTGAGAGCCCTGCGGCGCAGGACGACAGTGTAGGTGTAGCAGCGGCTCGTCCAGCCAAGCCAAGCAGACGCCGTCATCCCTACATTCGGCGCTGGCGGCCGTGGCCGCGCCTACACCGGGAGCAAACCGAGCGTGAGCGGCTCACCGTCGATGGCTTCCTGGGCGGTGATACTGCCGCTCGGAAAGCTGGCCGCTGCGGCGCGCTTGAGCTCCAGCGCCAGCGTTTCGCGCTGGATCAGCTCGCGCAGCTCGGCCGACTCCAGCATCTTGGAGATGCTGCTGCCGGCGTCGAGGCTGAGGCTGATGCGCTGGCTCACCGCCAGCTCGCCCTGTTTGCGCAGGTTCTGGATGCGGCTCACCACCTCGCGCGCCAGGCCCTCGGCGGCCAGCTCGGGCGTCACGTTGGTGTCGAGCACCACCGTGATGCCCCCCTGCGTTTCGGAGGCAGTGCCGGGCAGCGCCTCGCGCGCGAGCAGGATGTCCTCACCGCTCAGCAGCTCGCCTTCGAGCTCGAGGCTCTCGCCGCGCTCGAGCCGAGCGATGGCGGCGGCGTCGAGTTTTTCGACGGCGCTGGCGATGGCTTTCATCTTTGGACCCAGGCGCTTGCCCAGGCGCTTGAAATTGGCCTTGGCGGAAAGCGTGCACAGCGCCGAATCATCGGCGATGGCGACCACTTCCTTGACGTTGAGCTCGCCGCGCAGCGCGTCCGAGAGCTGCTCGATCGCCGCACGCACCTGCGGATCGGGGCTGGCCACGGTCAACCGCGGCAAGGGCCTGCGCACGCCGAGCTTCTCGCGCTCGCGGATCATCAGGCCGAGCGCGATGGCCGCGCGCGCGGTCTCGATGCGCTGCTCGAGCTCGAGGTCGATCAGGGCCTGGTCCGCCTTGGGGAAAGGCTGCGCGTGGACGCTGGCGTCCGCCGCCGCCAGCCCGGTGTCGACCATCAAGCGCTGAAACAGGTACTCGGTGAAGAACGGCATCACGGGCGCCATGGCCCGCGTCAGGGTGCTCAGCACGCGCAGCAGCGTGGCGTACGCCTCGTGCTTGTCGCGGTCACCGGCGGCGCTCTCGTGCTTGGCGCGCCAGTAGCGGCGCCGGCCGCGCCGGATGTACCAGTTGTTGAGATCGTCGCACAGCCGTGTGAAGGCCGGGATCAGGTTGGAGAGCTCGTAGCTCTCGTACTCGCGCGTCAGCTCTTCGACGAAGCGCTCGACGCGGCTCGAGATGTAGCGATCCAGATCGCTCGTGGGGCGCAGCGCCAGATCCGCCGGGCTCGGTGACCAGCCGTCTGCCGCAGCGTAGGTCGTCAAAAAGACGTAGGCGTTCCACAGCGGCAGCACCACCAGCCGGACGGTCTCCTTCACGCACTCGCCAGTCGTGTCGCTCGCGTCCTTGCCGAACTTCATCGGCTCGGCGCGCACCACGGCGCTGTCGATCAGGTAGGCGCGCAGAGCGTCGGCGCCGTAGCTTTCCATCACGTCGTTCGGATCCGGGTAGTTCTTCAGCCGCTTCGACATTTTCTTGCCGTCGGCAGCCAAGATCATGCCGTTGACGATCACGTTCTTGAACGCCGGGCGCCCGAACAGCGCACTGGCCAAGACGTGCAGCGTGTAGAACCAGCCGCGCGTTTGATCCAGGCCTTCGGCGATGAAATCCGCGGGTAGGTTGTCCTCGACATACTTTACCTTCGAGGTGTCGAATGGATAGTGATTCTGCGCGTAGGGCATCGAGCCGGACTCGAACCAGCAGTCGAACACCTCTGCAATGCGGCGCATCGTCCCGCCCGGCGTCTTCGACGATGCGAAGGTAATGCCGTCGATCGACTCGCGGTGCAGGTCGCTGATCGAGCCGGCAGGCAGCCCGGCGCGCGCGACGAGCTCGGCAACGGAGCCGATGCACTCCAGGTCCTCGGGGTTTTCGTCGCAGCGCCAGATCGGTAGCGGAGTGCCCCAGAAGCGGTTGCGGCTCAGGTTCCAGTCGCGCGCGTTCTCCAGCCAATTGCCGAAGCGGCCGCTGCCGACGTGCTCGGGCACCCAGTGGATGGGCTGGTTGTTCTTGACCAGCTGATCCTTGATTTGCTCGACCTTCATGAACCAGGTCGAGAGCGCCATGTAGAGCAGCGGCTGATCGGTGCGGTAGCAATGAGGGTAGGCGTGGACGATGGTGTCCTGGTCGACGAGCTTGCCCTCGCTCTTGAGCTTCTGGATGATGCCCTTGTCGGCGTCCTTGGCGAACTGACCGGTGAAATCCGGCACGCGCTCGTCGAAGATGCCGGTCAACCCCATGGGGCGGATCACCGGCAAGCCCTCGCGCAGGCCCACCTGATAGTCTTCTTCACCGAAGGCGGGCGCCTGATGCACGATGCCGGTACCGGAGTCGGTGGTCACGTAGTCGGCGCCCACCACCCGGAAGCACCAGCGCTCGCCGCTGTCGCGCGTCTTGTAGCTCTCGAAGTACGGAAGTAGCGGTACGTAGCGCCGCCCCACCAGCTCCTCGCCACGCAGGCGCGAAAGCTCGATCGTCTTGCCGACGCGGCCGCGCGCCTGATAGTCCGCTAGGCGTCCCGGCTCG
The DNA here is from genome assembly GCA_036522995.1 of Polyangiaceae bacterium. Lineage (GTDB taxonomy): Bacteria > Myxococcota_A > Polyangia > Polyangiales > Polyangiaceae > PMG-095. Next base: position 1,138 of record DATDEV010000858.1, on the reverse strand, counting down.
AGGTAGGCGATCTCGCCGCTGTCCTCGAGCTTTACCTTCACGTACAGGGCGTCGGGGTGCACCGCGAGCGCCAGGTTGCTGGGCAAGGTCCAAGGGGTCGTGGTCCAAGCCCACAGGTAGGCGTCCTCGTCCTCGAGCTTGAAGCGCACGGTGACGCTGGGATCCTGACGGCGCTTATGGCCTTCCTTTTTCGTGACCGGATCGCGCTCTTGGGGACCTTGCGCGACTTCGAAGTTGGAGAGCGGGGTGCCGAGCGCGGGCGATACCGGCTGGATGCGAAAGCCTTCGTAGATCAGCCCCTGCTCCCACAGTCGCTTGAACACCCACCACACCGTTTCCATGAACTCCGGGTCCATGGTCTTGTACTCGTGCTCGAAGTCGACCCAGCGCCCCATGCGCCGCACGGTAGCTTCCCACTCGCGCGTGTAGCGCTGCACGCTCGCGCGGCAGGCGGCGTTGAACTTCGGCACGCCGTAGGCTTCGATCTCGGCCTTGCCGCCGAGCCCCAGCTCCTTCTCGATCAGGCTCTCGATCGGCAGGCCGTGGCAGTCCCAACCGAAGCGGCGCTCGACGTCGAAGCCCTGCATCGAGAAGTAACGCGGCACGATGTCCTTGAGCGTGCCGGCCAAGAGGTGCCCGTAGTGAGGCAGGCCCGTCGCAAAGGGCGGCCCGTCGTAAAACACGAAGGCCTTGCGGCCCCTGCCGGCCAGGTTCTGGCGCTCGGTGCCGCGCTCGTCCCATAGCTTCAAGATCTCGTGCTCGAGCTTGGGTAGCTGGAACTCGTGAGCGGGCGTTCTAAACGTGGAGCGAGACGTGGAAGAGGCTTCGGACATGGCCAGAGCGCGCGAATGTAATGCCAGAGCCTGCGCCAAGCCAGGGCAAGAGCGCCGGCAAAAAAGCCGGGCAACGCAGGCTGCCGGCGGCGGCTGGGCGTTTTGGGCTATGTTGGTGGGCGATGACTCCTAACGAGAAGAACATCGTCAAGTCATTGGTGGCGGTCGCCTGGGCCGACGGCAAGGTGGCGGCTCCCGAAGCGGGCGTCATCGAAGGCATGCTGTGCGGCTTCGACGCTAGCGAGGACGAGGAGCGCGAGATCCTCCAATACGCCAAGCAGAAGCGCACGCTGGCCGACGACGCG
>DATDEV010000857.1:0-9682 GCA_036522995.1 Polyangiaceae bacterium | reverse complement strand
GTCCGCCGCGGCGCGGGCTGTGGTCGCTGGCCCAGCGGCCCCAGAATGCGTCGCGCACGTAGAGCTCGGCGGCGCGACCGCGCGGGGAAAAGCCCCATTCGGCTTCCTGCGAGAGGTCGTCGGGATCGCTGTACAGCCGCCACAGGAAGCCGCCCTGGAGCTCGGGTGATTGCAGCATGCCGGCTAGCAACCCCCGATAGGCGGCGGCTTGGGCTGCTGCATCGATCCGCACGCTCTGCATGTGATCGGGCCACTCCCAGGGGCGCAGCGCCGGATCGGTGCGGGCCGTGTAGCCGAACTCGTTGAAGATGATCGGCTTTCGCCAAAGCTCGGCCAGCGCTTTGACCTTCTTGGCCACCTCGAGCCCGCCGCTCACCAGTTGAGCATCACTGGCTCCTGCTTGGTCGGTGAGAGGGTAGAAAGCGTTGATGCCGATCACGTCGAGCTCGCCCAGGACCACGGTCTGCTCGACGTCGTCCCAGTTGGCTGCGTAGGTCAAAAGGCCCGGATAGGTGGCTCGCACGTCGCGCAAGATCGGTTGAAAGCTCGGCGCCCTGGTGGTGGTGAGCCAGCTGCGTAGCTCCACACCGACGGCCAGCATGTCAACCGAGCTTCGCGTTGCGACCTTGGCCCACGCCAGCAAGAAGGCGCGATAGCTCTCGGCGAAGCGTCGCCAGCCTTCGTCCGTGCCAGGGTCGATCTCGGCGCGCCACTCTCCGCTCTCTACCCACAGGTGCGGCACGAGCAGCACCTTCAAGCCGCGAGCGTGCGCCTGGCGCACGGCGCGCGCGATCGCCGCCTTGTTCTCGGCGAAGTCGAGCTCGAAGGTCGGGCTCACGCCGCTCGCGCTACCGTCCCAAGCTCGCCCGAACGGCGTCAGGCTGATCCAGGTCGCACCGAGCCGGACTGCTTCGTCCAGCCCGCGCTCGAACGCAGGGCTGCCGTAACCGCGCCCTGGGTGCAGGGCGCTCTCGATCGGACCAATCGTCACGCCTCGGATCGCCATGCCACCGAGCTCGGGCAGCTCGTAGGGGAGCGTCACCGAAGCTCGCTCAGTGGCTGTCGTGGTTTTGCCGGCGAGCAGCAGCGCCAGCGCCAGCGCCGCGCCCCAGCTACGCATACAGCCTGCGCAGCAGCCCCTGCAGTAGAGCCTGGTCGATGTCCGCGAGCTTGGCCGCGACGGCGTCGGCGCCCGCGCCCTGCAGCTCTTCGGCGGTATAGGTGTGCGCGACGCCGATGCAAGGCAGCTGGGCCGCCTTGGCTGCCTGGACGCCAGCGAGCGAGTCCTCGATGACCAGGGCGCGGCCGGCCGCTGCGCCTTGACCACGCTCGCTCAGCCAGCGCTTGGCCAGTAGGTACCCTTCGGGATCGGGTTTGCAGGCCTGCGTGTCCTCGGCGGCCACGATGTGCTGGATGCTCGAGCGCACGCCCAGCACTTCGAGCCCGAGCTCCACCTCGTCGCGCAAGGCGCCCGAGACGACCAGCGCTGGCCCGGCGCTGGCGCACAGCCGCACCAGCTCGGCCGCGCCCGGGAAGGTGGGCAGCGCAGCGCGCGCGCGCTGCATGTAAAGCGGCCGCTTGGCCTCGATCAGCTCCGCGATCTGCTGCTCGCTGGCGGGGCGCCCAGCGTCAGCCAGCACGGCACGAAATGCACCGGCATCGTCGAAGCCCAGGTAGCGCTGCAGGTAGTCCTGTTCGCTGAGCTCGACGCCCAGCGTCGCCAGCACCTCGCGGAAAGTCTCGAGGTGAACCTGCTCGTCGTTGACGAGGATGCCGTTGAAATCGAAAAACGTGGCCGGGAACACGGCGCTAAACCTAGCTCAATTTCCCGGTAATTAGGCGGAAGTTGCAACACCGCGCGTGTTGTGTCAGCTTGCGCCCCTCCAAAAAGCCGAGCAAAGGCTAGAGCGTATCAAGTCGTAAATATGAGCAAGGGCGATCTGCTGGAAATGGAAGGCGTGATTCAGGACGCACTCGGTGGCGGCCAGTACAACATTCGCGTCGACCAGGGCGGAGCGATCGTTCGCGCCCAGCTCTCGGGTCGCATGCGGCGCCATCACATCCGTGTGCTGCCGGGCGATCGCGTACGCGTCGCCGTATCGCCCTACGACTTGTCGCACGGCCTGATCGTCTACCGCGGCAAGTGAGCCGCGCCGGGCGCGCCGCTCGCGCTCTGTGGTGGGTGAGCCTCACCGCGCTCGGCTGCCGTTCGCAACCGGACTCCGGCGAGCGCTCGCAGGCTGGCAGTGGCGCTGCTGCGGCCGCCGCCAAGTCGTCGGCCTCGGTCGCGTCCCCGCCGCCGCCGCAGCTGCTCTACCTGCCCGACGGCGGCGACCTGGTTCAGAACCAGGGCCAGCTCCAGCCTGCGCCGGAGCTGCTGCCCCACATGCCGCCGCTGCTGACCGGCGGCTGCCCGCCGGAGATGGTCTCCATCCGCGGCCAATTCTGCATCGATCGCTTCGAAGCATCCCTGGTGGACGCGCGGGAGCGCCCGCTTTCTCCGTACTATCCGCCCGCGCACGACGAGCTGGTTCACGTGTTCGGCGTCTTTCGCCGCGTGAGCGGGGCGCGGCGCGCCGTGCCGCTGCCACAGCCACCTGACTTCGCGCTCGCCGAAGCCTTCGAGCCCCAGGCGCGCTCACGGCCAGCGCTGGTACCGAGCGGCTACATGAGCGGGGTGATGGCGGGCCGCGCCTGCCAGAACGCCGGCAAGCGCCTGTGCTCGCCGTCCGAGTGGACGACGGCCTGCAAAGGCCAGCGCGCCACCAAGTTTCCCTATGGCGACAGCTACGCTGACGGCCAGTGCAACGTGTTTCGTGCCTCGCATCCCGCCGTCCTGCTCTACGGAGATGCCTCCAAAAACCACCTCGATCCACGGCTCAACCTGACCGAGGACGCGGCAGGCCCGCTCCTGCGCAAGACGGGCGCCACCGCCAGCTGCGCCAGCATGTGGGGTGAGGACGCGATCTACGACATGGTCGGCAATCTCGACGAGTGGGTCGACGAGGCTCAGGGCGCGTTCCAGGGGGGCTTCTACGCACGCAGCACCCGCGAGGGTTGTGACGCGCGCATCACGGTGCATCCGCCCCAATACTTGGATTACAGCCTCGGGGTTCGCTGCTGTAAGTAGCCCTCGCCGTCGGTCCTGGGAAAACGGCTCTCGAGCCGGGCACTGCAACAAATTGTGAGGTGATGTAGGCAGGTGTCGTACCATTTGCTTATGAAGCCCGTGCGTGCACTGACGCTGGTCCCGATGCTGCCGATCCTAGCAATTTCAACTGGTTGCGGGCATCCGGTACAACGCTCGCTCGAAGGTCGTTGGCTCGGGGAGAGTGTCGAGAACTTCCAGGATTCGCAGCTGGCGGCGGCCACGGGCTGGGCGCGCGGACTGAGCTTCGAGTTCACCGGTTCGAACGTCACGGTAGCCGTGCCAGCCGAAGAGCCCCGCGCAGGCCGCTACAAGGTGAGCAGCGTCCACGAGTCGGACGTGCGCCTGGCCGTGACGGCGAAGGACGGCAAGCCGAGCACGGTGGTGCTCAAGCTCGACAGCGATCGGTCCATGCGCTGGATGCTCGGTCAGGGGCGCTCGGTCGTGCTGCGGCGCGATCGCTAATCAGACCCGCCTCGGGTGGGACACTCCCTAGCGCTTGAGCTCGAGCATGCGCGTTACCTTGGCGCCTTGCAGGGAGGCGGCAAAGACCACGCCCGAGATGCCGCTGACCGCGCAGGCTTCGACCTCGGGCGAGAGCGGTGGCTGGAAATCCACGTTCGACACGGCGCCCGAGCTCTCGATGTGCAGGCCGAGGGCCGTGCGCACCGTGATCTGGACGCCCTCGGCGCTCGCGGTGTTGCGGCCGAAGCAGTCGGAGGTCGTGTCGACGATGCGAGCAAAGCCGGTTTCGATGTCGTTGATCGACGGTTCGAGCGGCAGCTCGGTGCTACCTTCCGGTACCGGCCCGCTGCTGCTGCTCGGCGCTGCACTGGGACGTAGCGGAGCTGCCCTGACCGGCGCGGGGCGGCGCTCTTCGCTGTCGCCGAGCGGGCGACCGTCGATGCTGCCGCTGCGGCCGTCGCTCACGAAGTCCCCATGCGCGGGCGCCTTCAAGAAGAAGGCTGGCACGGCGCCGATCGGGCCCACGGCCACGGTGCCCTCGCGCACCTGCACGATCACGCGCCCGCCTTCGAGCGCGACTCGAAACACCGTGCCGTGCACGGCCACGCGCGTCCCGGCGGCCTCGACCACGAACGTCTCGGGCCGCGAGCTCGGCACGACCTCGGACAGGACGCTGCCCCGCTCCAGCCGAAGCGCGATGCGCTCTCCCTTTTCCGTGAGCTGGGCGCTACTGTGCGGAGCCAGCGTCCAGGTGGCGCGTTTGGCGTGATCGACCGAAAGCTCGCGCTCGCCGGCTTCCACGCGAGCACCGACCGCAAGCTGCTCGGCATTTTTGCGCAGCGGCTCGGTGGCCTCGACCACCTCCGGCGGAGCCAGGCGCGGCGCCACGCCCGAACGCTCGTGCACGAGCCACAGTGCTACGACGGCTGCCAGCGCCAGCCCGGCCCAGGCCAGCGCAAACTTGGGACGGGGCGTCGGCCGTGCGCTGCGCTCGGCCAGGCGCAGCAAGCGCTCCTCGCTGCCCGCCCAATCGATGTCGGGCGGCTGCTGGGCGCGAGCCTCGCGCAGCACGCGACGCAGCGCTGCCTCTTGGGCTTCGTTGCGGCTCACGCCGGCTCCTTGGCGGTGTCGTCGCTGCTGGGCGGCGGGCCATCCGTCGCGGCGTCGGCCCCGAGCTCCGCGGCGAGCGCCGCCAGGGCGGGCTCCTGCGTGAGCAGCGCGAGCAGCTCGCGACGCGCGTAGAACAGGCGCGTGCGCACGGTCAGCACCGGCGAGCCGACGATCTGCGCGATCTCACCGGGCGGCAGTCCCTCGAGCTCGTGCAGCACGAACACCACACGCTTTTTTTCGCTCAAGCGATCGAGCAGCCGGTGAAAGGCATCCACCCGCCGGTGACGATCGAGCTGCTCGTCTGCGAAGGGCTTCTGATCCACGGCCGGTAGACCGTCGGGAGCGTCGCCGAAGACTGGACGGCTCTTGGCGGCGCGCCGATGCATGAGCACGACGTTGACCGTGACGCGGTAGAGCCAGGTCGAGAAGCGCGCGCCGTGACGAAACTCGCGCAGGCTGCGATGCACCTGCAGGAACACCTCCTGCACGATGTCCTCGAGGTCGCTGCTGCGCCCGAGCATGCGCAGCGCGAGGCGCGTGACGTCCTGGCGGTGCGCCCGAAACAGCTCGCGGAAAGCCTCGGGGTCGCCGTGTTGGCAGCGCTCGACCAGGCCCAGGGTGTCCACGCTCGGGATTTTAACAGCCCGAGGACGAGCTGGCTCGATCCTGAATGGCCACAGCGGGGCCACGGCAGTGCTCGACTGGGACAGGGAGGCGGCGAGGGCCAACCCTGAGTCTGGTGCGCGGCTGCCGCGGCCTTTTCAGAGAAGTGTCAGAAAAGTGCTTTGAGCTCGGCCGGGCTCTTCTTCTTCTGCTCGAGCACGCGGTTGACCGCGCGCAGCAGGCGCGTCTTGGCCGGTCCGGAAACCGGCTTGCCGGCGGTCGCTGCCTCGAGCAGCCGACTCGTGGCCGGGCGACCGGTGCGCGGCTTGGCAGGCTTTTCGGCGCCTTCGGCAGGCTTGGTCTCGGCCTTCTTGGCCGTGCGACGCGCGAGCTTGTTCTTGCGGTCCTCGGGGCGCATGCGCTCGAGGGCGCGCGAAGCGGCGCGGAGGCGGCGCGGGTCGATCTTGTTGTCGGTGAGAAACTGGGCGAACTTGCTGGCCATTGGGGGCTTTTTATGGGGCGAAAGGAGGGCGGACCATAGCCCGCTTTGGCCGGGGCACAAGCCAGATCGCCCGGCGCGCCGCCCGATCTGGCAAAGTAGGGGTGCGAGCCGTGGCCCGAGCAGGGTCCAGAGCGGCTCGAAACCCCATGGATTCAGGCGAGGTCAGCAAGCTGGGTGAGGCAGCGGCGTTCGTTCGACGAACGGCCGGGGGCGAGCCGCCTCGGATCGGGCTGGTGCTGGGTTCGGGGCTCGGTGCCCTGGCAGACGAGATCAGCGAGGCCCAGCGCCTGCCGTACTCCAACATCCCACACCTCCCCACTTCCGCCGTTGCGGGCCACGCCGGCAGACTCTGCATCGGCGAGCTGGGCGGCGTGCGCGTGGCGTGCCTGCAGGGTCGCATCCACGTTTACGAGGGCCATGCGCTGGCGCGTGTCGTGTTCGGCGTGCGGCTGCTTGCCGAGCTCGGCTGCGGCGTGGTGCTGCTCAGCAACGCCGCAGGCGGCATCGCCGAGCGGCTGCGCGCGGGGAGCTTGATGCGCATCGTCGATCACCTGAACCTGATGGGCGACAGCCCGTTGCGCGGCGAGAACGCCCGCGGCCCCCGCTTTCCGGACATGTCACGGGCCTACGACCCAGAGCTCGGGCGGCTGTGCGAACAAGCCGCGCGCGAGACCGGTGTGCAGCTGGAGCAGGGCGTGTACGCAGGGCTACTCGGCCCCAGCTACGAGACGCCGGCAGAGATCCGCATGTTGCGGACGCTCGGCGCGGACGCGGTCGGCATGAGCACGGTACCGGAGGTGATCGCGCTGCGGCAGTTGGGCGCACGCGTCGGCGCGGTCAGCTGCATCACCAATCTGGCGGCGGGCCTGGGCGAGGGACCCCTCAGTCACAGCGAGGTGGAAGCTACCGCAGCGCGCGTGCGCGGCGAATTTTCGAGGCTCTTTCGGCGCTGGGTGGCGCTGGCGGGGGCGGACGCATGAACGAAAGCACGCTCCTTTCGCGCGAGCAGCTCAGCGTCGAGGAGCGCGCGCTGGTCGAGGCTGCCGAAAGCGCAGCCGGGCGCGCCTACGCGCCCTACTCGCACTACTCGGTGGGCGCGGCGGTGCAGAGCGAGAGCGGGCAGCTCTTCACTGGCTGCAACGTCGAGAACGCCAGCTACGGCGCGACGATGTGCGCCGAGCGCAGCGCGATCTTCGCGCTGGTCGCGGCCGGACAGCGGCAGATTCGCGCAGTGGCGGTGTACGCGCCGGGCGAGCCGATGGCCATGCCCTGCGGCATGTGCCGCCAGGTGATCGCCGAGCTGTGCGTGGACGCGCCGGTGCTGGTGGCCGGGCCGCGCGGCGTGCTGCGCCGGCAGTTCGCGGCGCTCTTGCCCGAGGCCTTCCGGCTGATCCGCGAGGGCGAGCCATGAGCGGGCAGCGCGTCGTTCCCACGGGGCGCTTGATCCTGGGCCAGCCGCCGGAGCTGGTGGTGCACGACGAGCTGCAGCCCTGTCCCTACCTGGAAGATCGCGTCTCGCGCCTGCCGCTGCGTATCCCAGCGCGCGGTCTGGAGCGGCAAGAGCTGGAAGCGCGGCTCGAGCGCGGCGACCGCCGCCAGGGGCTATTCCTTTACCGCCCCGCCTGTCCCGGCTGCGTTGCCTGCGAGCCGATTCGGCTGGATTTGGGCACCTTCGCAGCCAACCGCTCGCAGCGCCGCACGCTTTCGCGCGGCGACCGTGTGCTCACGGTCGAGCTGGGCGAGCCGATCGCCGACCAGGAGCGCGTCGCGCTTTACAATCGACACAAGGCGTTGCGTGGGCTCTCGGCGGGCCAGGGTGAGGTCGACGTGCGCAGCTACCGCGAGTTTCTGGCGATGTCGTGCTGCGACACTCTCGAGCTCCGCTACCGCCTCGGCGGGAGCTTGGTCGGCATCGCCATCGCCGACCGCAGCAGCGCAGCCTTGTCGGCCGTGTATTGCTACTACGACCCGGCTCATGAACGGCTGGGGCTCGGTACCTATTCGATCCTGAAACAGCTCGAGCTGTGCAGGCTGTGGGGGCTGCGCTACCTGTACCTCGGCCTCTACATCGCCGAGTCGCTACACATGCGCTACAAGGCGCGCTTCCTACCGCACCAGCGCCTGCTGGAAGGCCGCTGGGTCGAGTTCAGGTAGACGACAGGCTCGCCGAGCTTTGGCTAGGCCGATGGCACTGGCTTCGAGGAGCGCAGCACCGGCAGCAAGCAGACTGCTCCCAGCACCGCCATGCCGACCAGCCCCGGAAACAGCGCGCCCCAGCCGTAGCTCCGGGCCAGCAGCGGCACCGTCAAACCTTCGATGAACGCTCCGATCGAGCCGATACCGTTCACGAAGCCCGTCGCCATGGCGGCGGCGTGACGGCCGCCCGCGTCCTGAGCTGCCGCGCCGCAGAGGATCGAGTCCGGCGCGAACAAGCAGGCGCCGACCAGCGCCAGCAAGACCACGTTCAAGGCAGTGCTCGAGCCCACGAGCTTACCAGCGGCAAAGAGCGCCAGCGCCAGTCCGAGCAAGGCCGCCGCCGAGAGACCCACGCGCCCCCAGCCGAGCCGGTCCGACAGGTAGCCGATCAGGATCACACCGAAAAATCCTCCGCCCTCGAAGGCGGACGCTACGGCCGTGGCCTTGTCGGGCGCGTAGCCCAGCAGCTCCTGCAGGTAGAACGGGAGCCATAGCGCCAGCGCGTAGCGCGTGAACTTGATGAAGAAGTAGCTCGCGCCGTAGCACCACAGCACGGGGCTCTGCACGACGGCTCGTTGTGCCAGGCGCCGCTGCTCGCGCTCTTCGGCGCCGCTGGCAAGCGCAGTGCCGGGCGGCACCGGCCCTGGCCGGACCAACCACAGCACCAGCAGGGCCACGCACGCCATAATCAGCGCGGGTACGTGGAACGCGCTGCGCCAGCCGTAGCGAACGATCAGCATGCCCGCGAACGGGCCGGCCAGAAACGGGCCCACCTGGTAGCAGGTCGACCACAGACCCATCACCGTTCCGCGGTTCTTCGGGGTGGTCCATTCGGCCATGGCGCGAGTGGTGCCCGGCCAGCCCGTGGCCTGCATGAAGCCGTTGAGCGTGAACGCGATCACGAACACCAGCGCGCTCGAGGCAGCTCCGAACCAGGCGCAGCACGCCGCCGACAGCAGCAGGCCGTAGCCAAGCAGGCGTCGCGCTCCCACGCGATCGCCCAGCACGCCGCTGGCGAACTGGCCGAGCGAATAGGCGCCCAGGTACGCGGTGTCGATGATGCCGAGCGCCTGCGTGTCGAGCAGCCCCGCGCTCTTGAGCGAGTGCTTGGCCGAGCTGAAGCCCTTCCTGCCCAGGTAGTAAACGGCGTAGGCCAGCCAGGTCGCGCCCCAAACCAGGTTCCGACGACGCTGCTCGTGGCTCACCCGCTGGCTTGTAACAGAGCCGGCGCGGCGCCGTCGTCACCCGCACGCCACAATCAGTCGAGAGCGCGCCCTTCGGCTTCTTCGATTTGGGCGAGAGCGGCGGCCAGGGCGTCCTTGGCGCGCTCGAGTGAGCCGCGATCCTCGCTCCATTTGCTGCTGGCGCGCGCCAGCCGCTGGCTGGTGGCGTCGAGCTGGTTGCGGGTTTCGGCGGCGTTGCCATTGGCCGCGGCCACAGCAGCCTCGAGCTGCACGATCCTCGCGTCGCGCTCCTCGATCGTGAGCTGGTGTTGATCGCGCTGCGCGGTGCGCTCGTAGAGCTCCGCCTCGAGCTGGGCGATGCGCGCGTCGCGGTCCTGCAAGCTGAGCGCGTTCGAGTCGCGCTCGTTGGTGCGCTCGGCCAGCTCGTTGGCCAGCATGGCGTTGCGCTCGTTGAGCTGCTCCACCGTGCGCTGC
>DATDEV010000856.1:0-3519 GCA_036522995.1 Polyangiaceae bacterium | reverse complement strand
GCCGGTGCTTCGCAGAAAAGTTTCCCACTTTGGCCCTCCCTGATTACCTCGGGGCCGCATGGAATCGGCCGCCAAAAGTCGTCCGTACCGCCCGGCGCTACGTGAGGGCGGGCGATTCGACCCGCTCGCCGCAGGGCGTCCCATTCTCACGTTCGAGGACGTTCACAAGTGCTATCGCGCAGATGCGCCCGTTCTCAAGGGCCTGACCCTGAGCATTGCGCGCGGTGAGTTCGTGTTCGTGACCGGCCCTTCCGGCGCCGGCAAGAGCACCCTGCTGCGCATGCTCTATGCGGCCGAGAACGTCGATGCCGGCCGCATTCTGTTCTTGGGCCGGGACGTGGGCAGGCTCACGGGCGGGTCGATCCCGTTTCTGCGCCGCAACATCGGCATCGTTTTTCAGGACTTCAAGCTGGTCAAGAACTGGAGCGTGCTCGAAAACGTGGCGCTGCCGCTCGAAGTGCTCGGGTTGCCCGAGCGCCTTTCGCGCACGCGCGTCGGCGAGGCGCTCGAGCGCGTCGGGCTGGCGGGGCGCGGCAGCGAGCTCGCGGGCACGCTGTCCGGAGGTGAGCAGCAGCGTGTGGCCGTAGCGCGCGCCATCGTGGGCGAGCCGGCGCTTCTGCTCGCGGACGAGCCAACGGGTAATCTCGATCCCCAGCTGGCGGTCGACATTCTCGGACTGCTCGAAGAGATCAACGAAACCGGGGTGACTGTGGTGTTCGCCACGCACGATCGCAGTCTGCTCGACATCCGGCCCCGGCGCGTGGTGGTGCTCGACGACGGTAAGGCCACGGACGTGCCGTGCGGGCTCGACGAGCTGGTCGGCGATGACGCCAGCCGGAGGGTCGCCTGATGGCACAGAGCCCGGTAGCGCGCGCCTTGCGCGGCGCGAAAAACGACTGGCGCCTGCACACGCTGAGTATGTTCTCGGTCGCGGTTGCCTTCGTGTGTCTGGCCGCGGCGCTGCTGCTGGTCGTCAACGTGGGTCAGGTGCGCGCGCGCTGGGCGGAGACGGGACGCGCCTCGGTTTACTTGCGCAAGAACGCCACCGCGGAGCAGGTAGGGGCCATCGAGCGGGCGCTCAAAGCCAGCGACGGTGTGACCTCGGTCAAGGTGGTTTCGAGCGAGGACGCGCGGCGTGAGCTGGTCGGATTGAGCAACGACCCGGTGCTCGACGCGCTGCCGACCGACGCCTTTCCGGCCTCGCTCGAGGTCGCCATCGAAAGCGCCGTCGCGGCCGAGCGCCTCGGCAAGCTGGCTTCGCAGCTGGGCTCGCTGCCCGCCGTGGAGAGCGTCGAGACCTACGGCGCCTGGAGCGATCGCTTGGCTGCGCTGCTGATGGGTGGCGTGAGCGCCTCGCTGCTGCTGGCGGCTGTGGTGCTGGCCGCCGTGGTCAGCGTGGTCTCGTCCACGATTCGCTTGAGCCTGCAGCGGCGGCGAATCGAGGTCGAGGTGATGAAGCTGGTCGGTGCGACCGACTCCTACGTGCGCCGGCCATTCGTGGTGGAGGGCGCGGCGCAGGGCGGGCTCGGCGCGCTTTTGGCGATCTTGCTCTTGGCGGTGCTGTTCGGCATCGTGCAGAGTCAGTTCGATAGCAGCCTCGTGACGCTGCTCGGCGTGACGCCGGTGTTCTTGCCCTGGGCCATGGTGCTCGGCCTGGTAGTCGCCGGCGCCTTGCTCGGAGCTGTGGCTGCCTACGGCAGTTTGCGGAAGCTGCTCAGCGTATGAAGCGCGCCTGGCTCACGCCGCTTGGGCTGCTGTCGATCGCTGCCACCGCGTCGGCGTTGACTCTCGACGCGCCCGCGCCTGCGCCGGTCGTCCAAGAACCTGCTGGTGCTGCCGCGCCGCCGCCCAGCGGCCTCGCGATGCGCGGTGAGCTGGAGCGTGAGCTCGGCGCGCTGGAACGTCAGGAAGCCAGCGCCAAGCAAGAGCTGGACGCGCTGCTGGGCGAGAGCCAAATGCTGCGCGCGCGCACGCTGGCGCGCGGGCGTGCCTACACGCGCCTGGCGCGCGCCGGTCTGCTGCCGGTGGGCGGCGGCTTCGGCGCCTTCGTCGAGCACGCCGCGCGCATCGAGCGACTGCATCGCGCGCTGGCGCGCGATCTGGAGCTAGAGCGACAGACGCTGCAGCGGCGCACGGCGCTGGCCAAGCAGCTGGCGAGCATCACGGCCAAGCGCGGGCCGCTCTTGGCCGAAGCGCGCACGCTCGCGCAAGCGCAGACGGCGCTGCTCGCGGCGGCCGATCGTGAGCAGGCTTTCGAGCGCGCCTTCATGGGCGGCGCTTTCGACGACCACACCGCCGTCTACGGCGCGCCTGCCAACGCTCTCGTGCCCGCGGCCTCGGGCATGGCCAGCCTCAAGGGCAGCTTGCCGTTCCCGCTCTCGGGTCGCAGCGAGATCCGCTCGTCGCGCCGCGCCAGCTCGGGCGGTCCAGGTCTTTCGATGCATGCGCCGGCGGGCGCGGCGGTGCGCGCCGTCTATCCGGGCCGCGTTGCCTTCGCGGATAGCTACGCGGACTACGGGCGGACGGTGATTTTGGACCACGGCGGTGGTTACTACACGGTGAGCGCGAACCTTGGTGACATAGAGGTGAAGGTGGGCGACGACGTGAAGGGTGGCGGTCGCATCGCGACCCTCGGCAGCGGTTCGGCTGGCTCCACGCTCTACTTCGAGGTAAGGATCGGTCAGGAGACGGCCGACCCGGCGGAGTGGTTTGGGATTTGAGCCGACGCGCATTTTGAGTCGAAAGCGGATGGCGTGTGGGGGCTCGGGCTGGGCGGCGGTTGCGTCGTTCGTTTGTCTGCAGACGATTGCGCGCGGGGCGTTCGCGCAATCGAGCGCCAGCTTTCCCGAGCCGGCCGCGCCTGCCCCTGCCCCCGCGCCCGCCCCGTCCACCACGCCTGCGCCTACGCCTTACGCGCCCGTTCAGCCTGCGCCCTATCCCTCCGCGGCGCCAGCGGTCGAGCTGCCGGCTCAGCTCTCGCTCGATCAGTTGCCGCCGGTCGCACCCTATCGCAAGGGCATGCCGGTTCCGCCTGGCTATCGGGTGGAGCGCCGCTCTGCCACAGGCCTGATCGCGGGAGGTGGTGTCACCTTCTTGTCTGCCTACGCGATCGGTCTCGTGCTCGGCGCGCGTCAGAAATTCGAAAACGGTATGGGCTACGTCGCTATTCCGGTTGCGGGGCCCTGGGCCGCGATCGGTGGGCGCACGTTCAACTGCAAGACCGCCGTGCCCGCTAACACCACCGGCGCCGACGTGCAGCGCACCATCAACAAGTGTGTGGGCACGGCATACGACGAGGTCAGCACCGTGGTGTTCTTGACCGCCGATGGCCTGATTCAAGCGACTGGGGTGGTGCTCTTCTTCGTGGGGCTCGCCAGCGGCTACGACGAGCTGGTACGCATCGACTTGCCCAAGACCGCCATTGGCGTGCTGCCTGAGGGCGGAGCGGCCCTGAGCGTGTCGGGGAATTTCTAGGGCGACTTGCCAGGTTTACTCGCCGCTGCTACCACGGGCGGCTGC
>DATDEV010000855.1:0-5146 GCA_036522995.1 Polyangiaceae bacterium | reverse complement strand
GCCGGGCATCGGCCCTTCGATGCGCTGCGGATTCTCGCAGCGCACGTCGAGGCCCAAGAGCGGGACCGTCACGCGGCTGCCCGGAGTCACACAGCTGTCTCGGGCGCGCTCGACGAGGTCGTTGGCGAGCGCACCCGGCCGATCGGTGCCGCGCGGCAAGAGTTGGGCAACGCCCATCACCACGGCTAGCAGCGCCAGTAGCGAAGCCGCGCGGCTCGCTCGCCTGACGAGCGGACGCGCCGGCAGCGAGCGCAGCGAGCCCAGTGTCGCCACTGAAAGCGCCACGAGCGCACCCGCCTCTAGCGATAGCGCCAGGACAGGCACCAGAAATGGCACCAGGAGCGCAGGGCTGCTGGCGGCAGAGGGAAACTGCCTGCCGAGCCTGGCGAGACCGAGGAGCCCCACCGCCAAGGCGGCGGGTGGCAGAACGCGACCAAATCCCCAGACGAGGTCAGCCCAGGGCCAGGGCTTGTGGAGCCTCGCGTTCATGCCGGCTAGTTTTAGCCACAATCCGCGAGCTTGCTCCAGAAACAAGCCCCGCCTATGCTCGCGCTTCCGCGGGAAGATGAAACACTCAGCCTCCCCCGGCATCGGAGATGCGAACAATGAACACGCGCAGCCTAATCTCGCTTCTCGCGCTTGCCGGCGCGACCCTTACCCCGCTAGCGGCCCACGCAACCTCCGGTGAGCCGGAGGCTTCACCGACTGGCAAAGGAATTGCTGGCGGTGCTCTACTCGGAGGCGAGCTCGTCCTCGTTACCGAAGCCGCATTCAAGGTGCGACCTGCCTGGGCCTACATTGTCGGCGGCGTTGCCGGCGGCGTTGCAGGTGGTGTGGGCGGCTACTTCGT
Organism: Polyangiaceae bacterium; assembly: GCA_036522995.1. Lineage (GTDB taxonomy): Bacteria > Myxococcota_A > Polyangia > Polyangiales > Polyangiaceae > PMG-095. The sequence continues at coordinate 4,296 of DATDEV010000855.1, read as the reverse complement.
CGAACAGAACGCCGATCCGCGGGCGTCGCTGTTGATGCTGGCCGGTGGCCTGGTGTTCGCGATCCCCACGGCTGTCGCGGTGCTCGCGGCCACGGCCTACGAGCCCCCCGCCGGCTACTTGCAAGACGAGCCCCCCGCCGACGAGCCGGTCGCCGAGCCTCCGGCTCCGAAGGAAACGCCCGCCGCCGCCCCGCCGAGCGAAACCGCGCCGCCTCCTGCCGAAGCCGCTCCCGCGGCGGCTCCGACTGGCCAGCGTCACTTGCACTCCAAGCGCCGGTTGTCGTTGCAGCTCCCACCACCAGCACTGTTCGGCTTTCGCGATTCGCGGCTGGCGCTGGGCGTTCCGAACCTCGAGGTGCGCGAGGTCTATACGGCCTCCGAACGCGCCATGTTCAACGCCCCCGACGCCACCGAGCTGCGCATCCCGCTCATCGACGTGGTCTTCTGACCGAGCCCAGCCGAACACCGCGACGAGACCCTTGGTAATCGGGGCAGGTTGTCGGCTAAGCTTAGAGGTCAGGCAACTTCACCAACCTGGTTTGGATCGGAACATGGCACAGCCAGCGCCCCCGAGGGCTGGGGCATCACGTAAGCGGGCGGACGATCCCGCCCTGGGCAAGGTCATCGCCGGTCGCTACCGCCTCGAGGCGCGTATCGGCGAAGGCGGGATGGGTATCGTTTATCGCGCGCGGCACGTTCTCATCGACCGTGTCGTCGCCGTTAAACTGATCCGTCCAGACTTGCGCGGCGAGACTCATTTGCGCGCATGGATGCTGCGCGAAGCGCGAGCCGCCAACCGCGTCGACCACGCCCACATCATCGATATCCACGACATCGGTGAAACGGACGACAGCGAGCTGTACCTGGTCATGGAGTACCTGGTCGGCACGCCGCTCTCGTCGGAGCTGGCGCGCGGTCCGCTGCCGCTCAGCCGCGCCGTCGACATCCTGGAGCAGATGGGCGCGGCGCTTTCGCGCGCGCACGATCTGGGCGTCGTGCATCGCGACCTCAAGAGCGACAACATCCTGCTCACCGCGCGCGGCGGTCGCAAAGACTTCGTGAAGATCCTCGACTTCGGTCTGGCAGCCCTGGCGCACGATCCGCGCTTGGCGCCCAAGGGCGCGGTGTTCGGCACGCCCGAATACATGTCCCCCGAGCAGGCGCGCGGCGAGCAAGCCGGGCCGCAGTCGGACCTGTACGCGCTGGGCGTGCTGTTCTTCGAAATGCTCACGGGTCAGCTGCCCTTCCGCGCCGGTGATCGCGAGACACTGCTGGAAATGCAGCGCACCTCGCCCGCACCTCGCCCGACCAGCGTCAAGAAGGACTGCCATCCAGTCGCCGAGCGCATCGTGCTTCGGTTGCTCGAGAAGGATCCTCGCAAGCGCTACCGCGACGGCCATCACCTGCTCGAAGAGCTCAAGGCCTTGCAGCGCTCGCTGCCCAGTACGTCGTGGGACAAGGAAGGCGGCACCTCGGCCGGCGAAACCTCGCCCGTTCAGGCACCTCCCCCACCACCTCCGCCCAAGACTCTGCCGGTGGCCGATTGGGCCACGCGAGCGGGGCTGTTCGCGCGCATGGTGTCGCGCGCCTACCCGTCCGCCAACGCGCCAGCCGAGATCACGCAGTCGGTGACTGCGGTTTGGGAAGTGGCTGCCAAGGCCAACGGCCTGGAAGGCGAAGTGGCCAGCCACACGCGCAAGCTCGAAGCCCTCGAGCGACGCGGCCGCGCGCTACGCGCCGAAATAGGCCGCAAGGTAGAGGAGCTGGCGCACGAGGAATCACGCTCGCTGCGCGAAGCCGCCGCCTACGGCGAGGAAGAGGAGTCGGCACGCCGCGAGCTGTCGCGCGCTCAGCAGATCGCCGAAGAAAAGGTGGGCATCGCCGATCGCGCCGATCGCGCGGGCCAGGGCACCCGCCCCATCTTCGAGCAGGCAGGCGCCGCCGCCGCCATGGTCGAGGCCCAGCGCCAGTGGCTGAAAACCCGCGAAACACGGCGCATGGCGCGCGAGGCCAGCGCGGCCGATCTGCGCCGGCAGATCGAGGAGCTGCGCGGCCAGCTGGCGCGCTACGCCGAAGCGTTGGAAGAGGATCTGGCGTCGGGTCGCGAGAAGGTCGCCGCACGGGCGCGCGAGGGCCTGAAGTACGAGAAGGTCTTCCTGGATGCCTCCGCGGTGCTGATGACGCACCTGAAGGGCCGCCCGGAGTGTCGCGATCTCATGAACGAGATCATGGCGCCCGCACCGGCCGAGGGTGAAGGCGGCCCGAACACCTCGACCCCAGGCCGCGTCGAAGGCGTGTGAGCCCGGACAGCGCGCTCACCGCTCGGGTGGCCGGCGCTGCCGGCCTGCGGCACGGTCAGAGCCAGGCCTTCACCTTTCAGCGCGGCAGCTTGCCCGAGGAAGGCTTCGTGCTGCGCTGGGGAGACGGACTGTACTGCTTCGCCAACTCTTGCCCGCACTGGAGCGTCGACCTGGACTACGGCAGCGGGGACTTCTTCGACGTGGCGCTCGATCGCATCGTTTGCAAAAACCACGGCGCGCTGTTCCATCCCCAGACCGGTTTTTGCGAGTGGGGGCCGTGCACCGGCCACTCGCTGGAGAGCTTCGAGCTCAGCGTCGAGGGCGACGACGTGGTGGTGCAGCTGCGCTGAGCGCTGACTACTCGGGCAAGCGCCGCGACAGGAACGACTTGAGCTTGACCAGGCTGCGCACGTCGCGCGCGAAGCTCGGCGCTGCATAGCCGGAGCCCCACTGGGCTACCTCGCGCACGAAATCAGCACGCACGGCTTCGTCCTCCACGATGCTCGCAACGCTGCGACCGCGCGCCTGGCCTTCGCTCAGCTTGCCGACATAGCGCTGCAACCGGGCGTAGTCGTCGCCCAGGAATTCGCGCACCAGCTCGGCGTCGCCCGCCAGCCTGCCGAGCACGCCAGCGGCGTCCCGCTCGGCGGAGTCGAGCTGCGCCGCCGCAACGCGCAGCACGAACGCATCGTCGATGAAGCCGAGGTCCTCGAGGCCGTCGGGGATCAAGTCGAGCGACTTGAACAGGTAGTTCAGCGCGCTCGCGGCGCCGCGCTGCGCCGCCGGGGTGGCGTCTTCTCGACCGAGCAGCGCCGCGAGCTGCTGCGCGTCATCCGCGAGCGACCTGAGCCAGGCCGGAAACGCCTCCAAACAACGAGAATCGAGCGTCGTCATGGTAACCCTTGTCGCCCGCGGCGGGGCGAAGCTCAGTCAATTACCGGAGCCGCACAGCACGCGCAAGGCGTTTTCCGACAGCAGCTTGCGCAGCGCCTGATCGCTGAACCCTGCGCGCGCGAGCGCCCTGGCCAAATCCGGAAAATGACTCGCGTTCTCCAAGCCGCGCGCCGGCCGGATGCCGCCCTCGAAGTCGGCGCCGATCGCCACGTGATCCTCGCCCGCGACCCTCACCAAATACTTTGCCTGGCGGACCACGTCGTCGAGCGTGGCGGGGCGCCCGCGCACCACGAAGGGAGCGTGAAAGTTGAGCCCGATCACGCCTCCGGTGGCGGCGATGCCGCGCAAATCGGCGTCGCCGAGGTTGCGGGGGTGATCACAGAGAGCGCGCGCGTTGGAGTGCGTCGCCACCACCACGCCGGACGTTTCTCGAGCCAGCGCCAGCACCTCACGCACCGCGCGGTCGGAGGCGTGCGAGACGTCCACGGCGACTCCCAGCGCGTGAGCCCGACGCACGAGCGCTCGCCCCGCCTCGCTCAAACCAAAGCTGCTCGGACGCGCGTCGCCAGAAGAGCTGGCCAGCGCGTTGTGCTCGGTGTGCACGAGCCCCACGATGCGCACACCGCGCGCGACCCACGCCGTCAGCGACTCGGGCGCGTCGGCGAGCGGGCCAGCCCCCTCGAACGATAGCCAGCTGCGGATGTTCGAGCTGGCGAGGCAGCCAGGCGCTGCCAGCCCTTCGCCGCCGAGCAGCTCGCTCAAGACGCTTCGATAGGAAGCCTCGAGGTCGCTCGTCCGGGGGCCACCCGGCGCCACGTCACGCGGCACGAACAGCGGCAGCACCACGCCGCTCACCGAACCGGCGCGCAGCGCCGCCAGGCCCGCCTGGCCCGTGCCTTCGCGCAGCGGCTTAGCGTGATAAACCAGCTGATAGGGCAAATCGACGTGCAGGTCGACGACCGCGAAGCGAGTCTCGGCAGCGAGCGTAGGCCCCGAGAGCATCGCAGAAGCGAGCATCAGCCACACTGCGGAGCGCAGACGACGGCCCGACTTCGGAACCCGGACCGGGACGACGACGCCGCAGGGGAACCGGGCGTTTAGC
>DATDEV010000854.1:0-2459 GCA_036522995.1 Polyangiaceae bacterium | reverse complement strand
CAGGATTTCGTGAGCGTTCAGCTGGCGCACGTAGTCCTTGCCGTACGCGGTCAGGCCCAGGTTGCCGCCCAGCGGCGAGCTGGTGCTGCCGAGGCGTGAGCTGGTCAGGTGCAGCAGCGTGACGCGCAGCACGACCCCCGGCGAGAGGCGCTCGATGGCTTCGAGTGAGTGACCGAGCGCGTTGCCTCCCTGCACGCCGATGAACGCCGCGTGCAGCCCCAGCGCCCGCGCGGCGCGGTACTCGGCGGCGCTGCGCACCAGGCGGGCGCCGGCTTCGGGCGACTCCAGCATCGCCGTGAGCTCGCCCAGGTTCTCGAAGAACGACGCCTCGCGATCGCGCGCATCGCCCAGCGGGTTGGTGGTGATCACCCAGGTGGCCCCCGCCACTCCCGCCTCCCGCGCGCGCGGCAAATCGAACTGGCTCAGCATCACGCCGCGCGTGAACGCCGAATGCCGCCGTCGAAAGTCGTAGCCGAAGATCCGCCGCCAAATGAAGGAATCGACGTGCAGGTCGATCACCTCGGCGTCGTAGTGCAGCTCCACCGCCGCGCGCGGAATCCCGAGCGATTGGGCCATCGCTCGCACTTGTGCGTCGTCCAACCGCCGAGGCGTCACTCCTCGACGCTAGCAGGAATCAACAGGGAGGCGGGGAGACGGGGAGCCCTGATCTTGGGGGTCGAGACGAAAGACGACGACAGTAGCCGTGAACGGCGTTGCGGAACGTTTCTCGTCTCGAACCCAAAAATCTCCCCGCCTCGCTCGAAAGCGTAGGGCGCTGGTGGGCGCGCCAGCTGGCGCGCCCGTAACCAGGCCTACCCCTACAGGCCCTTGGGAACCGTCTCGAGGTTGACGGCGCCGAGGGCGTAGCGGATGAGCGCGCTGCGGTTGGCCTTGGTCAGGCCGCGCGCCTTGAGGGAGTCCACCATGGTGTCGAGGCGCTTGAGGTCCTCGGTGTACATGGAGATGCAGATCACCTTGTAGTGTGTCGGCTTCTCGCCGCTGGCCTCTTGCCCGCGCGAGCCGGCGCCCGCTGCGGTGGAGTAATAGGATTGGGACAGGACGCCGTCGACGTCCGCCGGGTCGAGTACTTTGGCTGTTGCTTGACGCAAGTCGTTTCGATCGCTCATTTTGCACCTCCCGCCTGCTCGGCGGCCTGCGCTTCGGCCGTGTTGGCCGCGCTGGCTGTCGAGGAAAGAAGCTTCTCCACCACGCGCCAGTAGTCTTCCGTGGCCGTCGAGGTTGGCGCGTACTCGAACAGCGTTTTTCCGACCGAAGGCGCCTCTTTCACGCGACTCACGTAGTGAATCGGCGAAAGGCAGACGTCTCCGAAATTTTGGCGCAGCGTCTCCAGGGCCTCGCGGCAGATGCGCGCGCGCGTGTCGAACTGGGTCGGCAGCACGCCCCACAGCTGCACGGCGTGGCCCAGGATGCGATTGACTTGCTTGATGGTGCGCAGCACCTGGCGCACCCCCACCAGCGACAGGTAGTCGCAAGCTACCGGGCACAGCACCGCGTCGGCGAACGCCAGCGCGTTTTGGTTCATCAGCGACAGGCTCGGTGAGCAGTCGACGATCACGTAGTCGTAGAGGCCGCGCGCGCCTTCCAGGCGCTGAGCCAGCACGCGGTCGCGACGCTTCTGACCGGCGAGGTAGAGCTCGGCGGCAGCGAGGGTCTCGTTGGCAGGCAGCACGTCGAGGTTCGGCCTGGCCTGCACCACGGCTTGCTCGAGCGATAGGCCCATCACGATCACGTGGTAGAGCGAGCGCTCGGGGGTGAGGGCGAGCGAGGTGGCGACGTTGCCCTGGCCGTCGGTGTCGACCAGCAGCACCTTGTGGCCGCGCTCGGCGAGGCCGCCGGCCACGTGCACTGCGGTGGTGGTCTTGCCGGTGCCGCCCTTGTGGTTGAAAACCGCCAAAACTTGCGGCTTTCCGGGGCGAAGGCGGCGCACGTTGCTCTCGCGGCGCATGCTGGCCGGCGGAGGCGTTTCGAGGCGCGGCAGGGGCTGGATGGCCGGCGGCAGCGCTGGCGCGCGTTCGGTGAGGCGCATGCTGTCCGAGGGCTCCGGCAAGGGCTCGGCGTCGCCCGGGAGCTCGAACTCGTTCTGACGCAGCTCGCCGAGACGCACGCTGCGTGCTCCGTGGAGAATGCGCGTCCGGCATTCGTTGCTGCAGGCGTAGTGGCGCCGCCCACCGGTGAACAGCACCTGCGCCGCCAGGTCGACGGTAAAGCGCGTCGCGCAAGCGTCGCACGGCACCTGTCCGTCCGATCGGCCCGTATGACTCGCTTCCAGGCAGCGCTGGGAGCAATAAAAGGCGTACCGCGTGACGGTTTCGCCCGACTCGGCGAGCTCGCTCCGCTCTTCCATCTGATAGCGGAAGTGCAGCTCGAACTCGGTCTTACACACGTCACAGTTACGAGGAATAACCACCATGGATCGCTTCGCTGTTATCGAAGTGATT
>DATDEV010000853.1:0-9868 GCA_036522995.1 Polyangiaceae bacterium | reverse complement strand
GTCGATTTCCCACTCCCGTAGAATCTTTCGTCCCCCCACCCGCGGGAATGCTGAGCGCGCGACGCGCTTGGGAGTACCGAGATGGCGCTCGCGACCTCGATCACCATCTCGCTTCGAACTCGAAAACCACCTGCGGGCGCGGTCATGCGTTGGCAAGGTGACCGAGTGCAGGGGCGACAAAGCTGACACCCGACTGGTAACTGAAAATGTCAAACCAGTTACCGTCTGGATCGTAACGTCGCTCTTGAGGCCAGAATAGCGCTCGGGCATGGAAGCTGCAGTTACCCGGGTGGAGGCCTTAAATGGTAACTGGTCGGATGCTGCCGTGGTTTGGGACGTTGTTGGCGTTGGGCGCCTGCGGAGGCGTGCCGGACCTGGGCGTAGGGGTAGACGACTCGCCGATCGGGGGGAAAGAGGCGGGTCCTTCGCAGCCTGCTAGTGGCTCGAAGGGGGCTGTCCTGGACGAGCCGGGCGGCATGAGCTTGGACACCCGCGGCACCACCAGCTCGGGCGGCAGCGCTGCGACGGCGGGGTCGGACGTCGGGGGTAGCCCGCCCAATCAGTATCCGGGTAGCGGCTTCGTCGTGCACGAGTGGGGCACCGACACGATCGTGGTCGGCTCGGACGGCTCGCTGCAACGCGGTTTGCACCACGAAGAAGAGGACCTGCCCGGCTTCGTGTACGACCGCATCAAAGCGGCCGCGCTGCTGGGCGGCACCATTTCGCCGTCGGTGACCATCAAGATGGAGACGCCGGTCACGTATTTTTACTCCGACGTGCCGCGCACCGTGCGTGCGGCCGTGTCCTTTCCAAAGGGCGTGCTCACGCAGTGGTACCCTGGCGTCACGTCGTTCTTGCCGCCAGTCGCGGCGCCAAACGCGATGCTGCCGAACCAGCCGCTTGGCTACGCCGACCCCGTGCTCGATCCGACGTTTCCGTTCGTCAGCGACGAATGCCGCACCCAGTTTGGCACCGTTGGCTCGGGCCTGCTCGATTGGGGCAGCATCTCGGTCTTGGCGCGTGACGCCAACGTGGGCGCCACGATGCCGCTCGCGCCGGTCGATAAATTCAGTTGGAGCTACGCCCGCGCCGTCGCCGCCAATCCAGTGCAAGTCGCGAAGGGTGAGACTGAGCGCTTCCTGTTCTACCGCGGGCTCGGCAATTTCGATTTGCCAGTCAGCGTGAGAGTCACAGGACCCGGGACGGCCGGGTTGGGTGGCAACCCGATCGTTCTCAGGAATGGGTTTTCGGAGGCGATTGGGCCGGTGTTCATGATGAACGTCGGCAAAGACGCAGCGATCTATAGCCAATTTTCGCACGGTATCGCGCCAGGGGGGGAGCTGTCCGACCGGCTACCCATGCTCCATGGCACGAGCCCGCTCGACACCTACGTCGACGAACTGAGTGCGGCCGTAACGGGTGCGCTCGACGACACCGGCCTGTACCACGATGAAGCCGTAGCGATGGTGAACACCTGGAAACGCCAGTGGTTCCGCACGCCGGGTACGCGCTTGCTCTACATCATTCCGCAGACCTGGACGGACGCATCGATTCCCCTCACCATCGAGCCGAAACCCGACACCATGCTGCGAGTCATGCTGATCCGCGTCGAAATCATCACGCCGGAACAAGAGGCCGAAGACGTGGCAGCTTTGGCCGGCCTCGACGGTGGGTCCAAAGAGGCGTTGGACCACTTCGCGTCGCTCGGGCGCTTTACCGAGCCGCGCCTGCGTCGTGCGCTGGCTCTTGCACCTAGCGCCACCGGCCAGATTCATTTGACGAAGATCGCCACGGCGAACACTTTGGTTAGTAGCGGCGAGTAAACGGGGATGCAGGCCGCACCGCTCCTGGTTCATCCGCGCTACGAGGTAGGCGCGGAGCTGGGGCGTGGTGCGCAGGGCGTGGTGGTTAGGGTCGTGGATCGAGAAGCCCCGGAACGGGCGTTGGTGGCCAAGGTTTGGCGCGAGGGGCGCTTGGCGGATTCGGCCATCGAGGGCGAATTTTCGCTGCTGCGGCGCCTCGACGTTCCGGGGCTGGTGCGGGCGTACGACTTGGGGCGTGACGCCCGCACCGGGGCCGCGTTTTTCGTTGAAGATTTCGTGGCCGGAGCGGCTGCCAGCGAGTTCGTGGGAAGCTCGGGCAACGGCCGCGCGGAGCGGTTGTTTCAGGTCGTCGCGGAGGTTGCGACGACGCTGGCTGCGCTGCACGACGCTGCGTTCGTGCACGGCGATCTGAAGCCCGTGCACGTGCGGGTCACGGCCGAGGGGCAGGTTTACCTGTTGGACTTTGGCGCGGCGGTCGCGAGCGTGGGTGAGCGGAGCGCGCAGGCACCCATCGCCACGCATGCGTTTGCGGCCCCGGAGGTGCTTGCCGGCGAGCGGGCCTCGGCGCTATCCGATCTGTTTTCGCTCGGCGCGCTAACGTGGGCTTTGGCGACGGGCTCAGCGCCGGGTGCGCGTCCGGGCAGGCTGCGCGCCCGGGCACCGTGGGTACCGCCCAGCATGGCGGAGCTGATCGAGCAGCTGCTCCAGCCGCACCCGCGCGATCGGCCTGCCAGCGCAGAGGCGGTGCTGGGCAGCTTGGGGCTGACGGGGCTGGCCTGCTCGCGGCGCGTGGTTCCGGCGCCGGTCGGTCGCGAGCGTGAGCTGTTACAGTTGACGACGCCGCGCGTTGGCGTGCGCTACTTGGTGGGGCCAAGCGGTGTCGGCAAGAGTCACTTGCTGCGCGAAGTGGTGACGCGCGCCTTGCTGGCTGGGCGCGACGTGCGGCGCGTTGCATTTCCCAGCAGCGACGCGCTGTTGGTCTCCGAGCTTTTGACGTTCTTGCGGGGAACCAGCGCGGCGTGGCCCTTCACCGAGCGGCGCACCACCAAGCCAGATCAAGCCGCAGCGCCGGAATTGCCGACCTTGTTGGTCTTCGACGAGCTGCACACGGCGCCCGCAGAGTTGGTCGCCGCGCTGGACGCCTATCGTTGTCGCGGCGTTCATAGTCGCGCGCTCGACATCATCGGCGCCGTCCGCGAAGCGCCGGAGGGCTCCGAACGGCTTCAGCTCGGTCCGCTCGCCGACGCGGAGTTCAGCGAGTTGTGTGCTCGGCTTGGCGTCTCTGAGCCCGGGCGCGTGGCCAAGCTGGCACAGGTCACGCTCAACAATCCTGGTTGGCTCGTAGCCGCGCAGGGGCGCGTGCCGCTCACCCCCGATATGGTGCTGGAACGAACGCGCGGCTTGTCTGCGCCTGCTGTCGAGCTCCTCGCGACGCTGGCGCTTTTGGGTGGCGTGGTCGAAGAGGCGTTGCTCGACCGCGCTGTCTTCGGCGGCGTGCAGGGGGCAAGAGCGGAAGCGGCAGAGCTCTTGGCCGCCGGCCTGGCCACGCGCCGCGCCGTCTCGGGCGCGCCCGTGTACGCGCTGCAAGTGCCCGAGCTAGCCGTCGAGATCGCGACCGCGCTGGGCTCTTTCGAGCTTGCGGAGCGCGCGGCCGCGTTGGCACTGGCCGACGACAACCAGACTCCGCGCGCGCTGCTGGCGTTGGCTAGCGCGCCGTTTCCGACCAGCCAGCGCGAGCGCTTGCTGCAGAAAGCGGCCGGCGCCGCGGAACGCGCCGGCCTGGCCGGCGAGCAAGCCGACGCGCTCTTGGCCCTGGCTGCTAGCCCGGCGCAGCGCAGCCCGGCGCTGTTGACCCGGCTCGAGCGCTTGACGCGCAGCGCAGGTACCAATCACCCCCAAGTGTTACAGTGGCTGGCCGAGGCTGCTGAGACGGACGCTGCGCTTTTGCCGCTAAGCTTTCGCCGGCAAGCCGAGCAAGCCGCCCGCGCTGGTGACTTCGAGCTGGCCGAGCGGCGAGCGGCCGAAGCGCAAACGCGCGCAGCCGACCTAGGCGATCGCTTGACCGAAGCGTTGGCCCTCGCCACGCGCGGCGCGGTTGCGTTGTTCCGCGCCGACGTCGCCGGGGCGGAGCGCGCCTTGCTCGACGCTCGCGCCCGGCTCGCCACCTTCGAAGTCGCCGACTTGGAGGAGCTGGCGCGGCTCGATCACAACCTGGGTGTCGTCGCGCTGTACACGGATCGGATCGACGATGCCGTGGCGGCTTTCGAGCGCTCGCTCGTGATCAAACGTAAGCTGGGCGATCGCGCGGGGGTGCGCTCGTGCTTGCTCAACTTGGGCCTCGCGCTGGCGCGCCGTGGCGACTACGACGACGCAGCTCGAACGCTGACCGAGGCGCACGCTCTCGCCCAGGCCCTGCAGCAGCGGGCTGGTCGCGCCTGGTGCCTGGCCGCGCGCGCTGACGTCGAGCTGCGGCGGAAGCAAGCGGCGGCCGGCGAGCGCTTCATCGCCGAAGCCGAAGCGATCTCGGAAGCTCCGCCCTCCGTGCGCGCCGACCTAGCGCTGTTGCGCGGGCAGCTCGCGCTGCTGCGCGGTGACGGGCCGGGTGCTCGCAAGGCCCTGCTAGGGTTGACGGCGGCGCTGCGCGCTAGCGACGCGATGGTCGACGCTCGTGCGCTGCTGATCGAAGCCGAGTCATGGCTCGCGTCTTTGCCGGCGGCGCCGCGTCGCGCGGCGAGGCTCGCCATTGCGGCCATTCGCGTCGCGCGCGCCGGGCGGCTGTCCGAGGTCGAGGCCCTCGCGCTCGCGCTGCTGCGAAACGTGCGCCAAGGCGCAGGCACGCGCGAGGCAACGCGCTATGCTGACGACGTGGTCGACGCCGAACCCGCAATCTGGACTTGGCTCGAACAAGTCGCGAACGTCGTCAGCGACACCGGCAGCACGACGTCGGTCACCTGCTTGCTGCGCACACTGCGCGGCGTGTCACGGGCCGAGCGCGTGCTGCTCGTCACCTGCCACGATACGGGCGCGCTCGAACGCGCGTGGGGCGTCGATTTCGAAGGCTTCGAGCTGCCGTCGGCGCTCCAGCGCTGCGACCAGCCGTTGGTCGCGGCGGCGCTGGCCGCTCAGAGCCCGCTCTACCAACGGGACGTCGAAACGCCCGCGGGCCGCGGCTCACGGCTGGCCTTGGCGCTGCCTGGCGCGGCGCGCGCCGTGCTGGTGTTAGAGCATCGCTTTCGCCCCCGCTGCTTCGACGCGTTGGACGCGCAGCAAACGCAGCGCTTCGCGGTCGCGGCGGCGCTGGCCCTGCGTCTGACCGGCACGAGCGGCGCAGCGGTGCCTGTGCCGGCGCAGCCAGCCGTCGCCGCGCACGACAGCCTGCAATCCACCGCGCTGCCACTCAAGGAAGCGCGCCGGCACTTCGCTGGCATCGTCGGCTCCAGCCGCGCGCTCCGGGCCGCCCTGGCTCGGCTCGATTCGGCGATCGACAGCGACCTGCCAGTCTTGATTGGCGGCGAAACTGGCACCGGCAAGGAGCTCTTCGCGCGCGCTTTGCACGAGCTGGGGGCGCGTGGCCAGGCACCTTTCGTGGCCGTGAATTGCGCGGCCATCCCGGATGCGTTGTTCGAAGCCGAGCTGTTTGGTCACGCGCGCGGCGCCTTCACGGGGGCCGAACGAGCGCGCGCCGGCCTGATCGCGCGTGCCGAGGGCGGTACGCTTTTTCTCGACGAGATTGGCGAGTTGCCGCTAGCTCGCCAGGCCGCCCTCTTACGCGTGCTCGAAGCGCGCCGCTTTCGCATGCTGGGCAGCGACGAAGAGCGAGCGTGCGACGTGCGCATCGTGGCCGCCACCAACCGCGTGCTCGAAGACGAAGTGGCGCGCGGCGCTTTCCGTCAAGATTTGCTCTACCGCATCAACGTCATCGAAGTACGGGTGCCCGCGCTCCGCGAGCGGCCTGAGGACATTCCGGAGCTGGTTCAGGCCTTTTTGGCGCGCGCACATAGCCAGGCCGCGCTCAGCCCCGACGTGTTCGCCGCGCTCGAAGCTCAGCCATGGCCCGGCAACGTGCGCGAGCTCGAGCATCAGATTCAGCGGCTGCTGGCGCTCGGTCTGCCGCGCGTCGAGCTGTCTCATCTGCCACGCGCTCTGCGTCGAGGCGCGCCCGCCAGCCTTGCGGCGGCGGAGTCAGACGAGCCGGCACCTGCCGACGCGCGCTCCGAGGTGCAGCGCGCGCTGCGCGACGCCGGCGGCAACATCACGCACGCCGCGCGTGCGCTCGGTCTGACACGGCATGGCTTGAAAAAACGCATGCTGCGCCTGGGCCTGCGCGTTGCGGCAGCCGAAGGAGAGCGCTCATGAAGCGCACTTGGCTGGCTGCCTGCGCGTTTCCGCTGGCGGCGCTCCTGGTCGGCTGTGGTGGAGCCTCGGGGGCGACCATTTCGGACGCACCGCTCGCGGGTGCCGCCACCGGTGGCAGTGGCGGAGCGGCGACGCACGGCGGGCAAACCGTCAGCGAAGCCGGTACGCGAACAGCGGGCGGCAGCTCGAGCGAAGCCGGGGCAGGCGGCGTCGCCATGGGTGGTACCGGCAACGCGTGCGGCGTGGCAGATCTCGACGGCCTCAGCGTCTTCTCGAACGGCCGTTGGGATCCGCTGGGCTATCCACCTTACGCACTCGACGGCTGCAGGCTCGTTTACGTCGCGCCCGAGGACGGCGGTGGCGCGCTTCACCTGCGCGACTTGGCAACGGGCGCTGATCTCGAGCTCGAGCCAGCGGCCTCGCAGCCGCGGCGGCCCGCTCTCTCGGGCGAGGTGATCGCCTGGGAAATCGGGGACGGCGCGAAGAGCCAGGTGCGCGTGAGCTTTCAAGGCAATGTGCGAACCCTGACGGGCAACTTCGATCACGCTGGTGAGCCGCGGGTTGCGGTCGACGCCGTGGTCTTCACTGCCTTCATGGGTGCAAATCCGACCGACGACACGGACGTGTACCTGTACGACGTCGACAGCGACGAGCTATCGCCGGTCGCGCAGGGCGCTGGCCAGCAGCGCTTCGCCGACGTTTCGGCCACGCACGTCGCCGTGACCGATTTTTCCGAAGACCCTCGCGGCTATTTCGACCAGTTCGAATCCATCGCCGACCTGCTGATCATCGATCGGCAAACTGGCTTGGCCACGCCGCGCAAGCGCCCCGGCAAGCAGGCGTTTCCGCTCTTGGGCAGCGACGACGCGCTGGTTTACCTCGACTGGGGCGCGGTACACCCCGAGCCGAAATTCAGCCAATTCGGACTGCGCGCCGGCGTGCTCGACGCTCCGCTCGACGCCGACTACGACGTCGAGCCCGAAGGTGTCCGCACCGATCCGGCCTACTTGCGTCCGTCCCTGCGCGGCCAAAACATCGACTTCGTCGACACCCAAGGCGGCGTTATCGGCCTGTACCGCTTCACGCTCGGCAGCCAGCAGCCGCCCACGGCCATTCCCATCGCCGGCTCACCGCAACTGTTCGGCCCCGTCGCAACCGACGCCATGACCCTGATCGCGACGCCGCTGCAGGGCCAAACCTTGGGGCTCAAGGCCGTCGCGCGCTGATCGCGGGTGTGGGCTGCCCGGCGCACTTGCCACTCGCCACCCTCATGTTTGCAGAGCGCGTCGACCTTGTCGATGCCGTAGCGCTCGCAGAGTCGAAGCAGACCATAGCCTTGCCGCATTCTTCATTTCGGATGACGGCAAGATCATCGTTGGAGGCTCGGGCGACGGCATCGCTAGCAGCGCCTTCGATCCCCTTTGCGACCCGGTCGGCGCGAGCGCCGAGCGCGCTAGCGGCTCCGCGTTGCGGCGACGTTCACTTGTCGCCCCACCCTCAAAAAAATGAGCAATAATCCTAGCCTCGCCATCACTAGCGGTATGACCGGCTGTTCACTGTAGTTGTTGGCCTCCCGATCCTTCGCCTCGCGCACACCCGGGGATCGACGACGTCTGCTTTGAGCACCGAATTGAAGCTCGTCGCGCCTCATGCGATCGTGTAGAATGGGCTAGGATGATGAGGAATAAGGTAGTGGGGGCTCTGGTCGTGACCACGTTGGTGGCGTTCGCGGCGCCGGGCTGCAGCGCTAATGACCGTGATTTTGCTCCCGGTCGGGGGGGTGGTGGGCAAGGCACGGCGGGAACGTCCGGGAGCCGGCCAGACCAGCAGGGTGGCAGCCTAGCGAGTGGTGGCAACCTAGCGAGTGGTGGCAACCTAGCGAGTGGTGGAATGGGCGGCGACGGAGGTCTCGACAGTGGGGGCTCCTCGGCGGCCGATGGAGCAGCTGGCGCGTCCGGCGGCGAAAGCGGAGTCTGTCAGGAAGCTGATTGCGAGAGCTGCATTGGCGCGACCCCTGCACCCGGGACTCGATGCGGTAACTGCGGAACGATCGTTTGCAATCCAGATGAAGTGACGACGTCATGCTCCGACCCGGGGTACAACGCGTGCGGGGGTTGTGCCGAGCTCGTTGCCGCCCCCGATGCGCAGTGCGGTGAATGCGGCAAGTACGAATGCGCGGCCGACAAAGAGTCCGTGACGTGTAAAGACCCCGGCAAAAATGCGTGCGGTGGCTGCGGCGTGTTGGCCAGTGCGCCGAGCACTTCGTGCGGCGCCTGCGGTGACTGGAAATGCAACGCAGACAAGACCGATGTACAGTGCTCTGGCGTCAATGCCAATGCCTGCGGAGGCTGCGGCACGTTGGCCAATGCGCCCGGCGTAGCGTGCGGAGAATGCGGCAAGTACGAGTGTAGCTCCGACAAGACCAGCACCTCCTGTAACGACCCCGGAAAGAACGCGTGCGGGGGTTGCACGCCCCTCGTGGGGGCGCTGAACGCCGCCTGTGGCGCTGGCAACTGCGGCAAGCTGACCTGCGCGAGCGACAAAAACTCGCTCAACTGCACGGGGGCCAATCCCAACGCTTGCGGCGGCTGCAACACGCTGACGCCGGCCGGCGCCGTGAAGGACGCTAGTTGTGGCACGTGCGGTCGTAAATATGCCTGCAATCCCGATAAGAACTCGCTCTCGTGTGTCGGGACCATGCCCAATGTGTGCGGCGGCTGTGCCGCGATTAACGGGACGGTCGGGGCTTCCTGCGGTGCATGCTCGAAGACCGCGTGCGCGTCCGACAAGGAATCGCTCGACTGCAAGCTCCAGTGCACGGGAGCGCAGGTCTGCACGGCGCAAGACCAATGCAAGGCCCCTGACTGCAGCGCGGCCGACTCGTGCGGAAAGTCGAATGGAGCGGGCGGCATCTGCACCAACAGCAACGGAAAGTGCCCCATCGAGCCCAACGCCAATGGCACTTGTTCAGGCTCGTCCTGTACCTACGTTTGTCCGGGTCTTCCGAATGTCGCCTCTTTCAACAAAACCTTGAGCTGCAGCACGATTGGCGAGCCTGCTTGCGGCAGCTGGAGCTTCGAGACGGGCACGGCCGAGGGCTGGACCGTGATCCCCCACGTCGACAATGCGGTGCTTAGCGGCCCAACTTTCCCGGCCCCCCCTGGTGGGAGCAGCGGCTATGGCCAGCATTCGTTGGCCCTGAAGATCGATGGCACGCGGGGTAGTGCCGCCGGAATCCGGGTCTACTTCTGCCCCGGCAACGGGGTAGCCACGAACATTTCTGGAGTGTTCCACGCCATGGTTTGGTGGGAGCCAAGCGACAGCGGCGGCGGGCTCGCCGGGCCTGGTTTCACCTACATTTCCGATGGAAGTCAGATCAGCGTTGATGGGCCCGACAGCAATACCCCAGAGGGCCAGTGGTTCGATCTCCCCTCTAACCTCATCACGAGTGGTGATAGTCTCGTGTCCGTCGACGTCAACATCGCTGGGGTACAAGACCGCAAAGGCACCTTGTATTTCGACAACATCTACTTCGACTGAGCGGAGGCGAGTGCCCCCGTGCGCCACATCAAGTGAACGCCAAAGGGCACTCGTGTCGAGACGGCTGCGCCACGAAGAGCCCAAAAGGGTAGCGTCGGCGCGCGAGCCCTCCAACCGTTCCGCCTTCACGGGCCGGCGAGAACTTCGAC
>DATDEV010000852.1:0-10183 GCA_036522995.1 Polyangiaceae bacterium | reverse complement strand
CCACGGCCACGGCCCCGCTCACGCTCTCACTCTCGCTCACCCCAGCCAAAGTGGGACCTGCCTCGTCCCAGCAGCTTCTGCGATTCGAGCTGCGTCTGGGCAGCCCCTCTCCGAGCACGCTGCTTTAGAACCGCCACTCGTGCGAAACACCGATCATTGGCCCGCCGTACACGGGGGTCGATGAGCAGTTGAAGAACTCGTCGCAAATGGAAGACCGAAACACCGAAGCGCCGCCCGCCGTGACGCTCAAGAAGCTCGAGCCGGCAAGGCCGTTGCCGCTGACCAAGGCGCGCACCCCAATCTCGCCGTAGCCGTAGCCGAGCGCCCCGCCGCCGCCGCCGAACAGCAACCAGTAGCCCCGCGAGACCGGGATGCGTAGCACCGCCACCATGCCCCCGAACGCAAGCTCGCTGTGAAACATCACCACGCTCGAGCGCGCGGTCAGGCTCAAGCCGTCTTGCGCGCCGATGCGAAGCAGCTGACTCACCGCGAAACCGGAGCCGGGCTCGAGCGTGAAGTCGGCGTCGTTGACGGTTTGCGCGCCGAAGCCGAGGCCCAGCTCGTAGTATTGCGAATCGATCGAGGCGATGACCGAACCGTTGGCGACACCGACGCTGTCGCTGTCCTTCACGTCACCGAAGCCGATGGGATCGAACACGGCCTGCAGGTGCAGCGCGCCCATGCGACGACCGAACGATCCGCTGAACAAGAGCCCGCCGCCCAGCTCCTGCAGCGCCGCGAAGGGGCGCAGCCCCAGCTCCACCTCCCACACATTGGTCACGCGCGGCGGCGCCAAGAGGCCTGCCGTTGGCAGCGCGAGCGTGGGTAGCGCGGTGGCTCCCACCGGGACCTCTTCGTTCAGACCCAGCACGACCTCGGCCTGGTGCTCGCTCATGTCGGTGACGACGCCGACCGCCCAAAGCTTGCGTGAGCCGGTGGCCAGCGCGAACTCGTCGTCGTCACGCGCGGAGGTGAGCTCGATGCGGTCGCTGCGTCCCAGGCCGTCCGCGGAGCCTATCGAGATGAGTGCGCGGCCAGGTCCGGTGCGCACGACGACCGGCTTCGGGCGAGCGAGCGCCACGGCCGGCGCTGGCGGAGGCGGCAGCGGGCGCGGCGCCGCGCTACCCGACGAGAATGCCTCGTCCGGGAAGCGCGCCGTGTCGAGCGGGGCGTCCACATCGAAGGCGCGTGCCTCCAGCGCGCGCACCTTGATCCAGAGCTTGCCCGCTGGCTCCTCGAAGAAGCCCACCACCTCGCCCGACGCCGCCAAGCTGCGCGTGAAGCGAGGGCCGCCGTCCGACAGCGCCACGACCCACACGCCGGCGCTGCCGCACGCCAGCAGCAACTTGGCGCCCACCACGCGCTCGGCGTGCCAGTCGCAGCGCTCACCTCGCTCGTTCACCTGCGCCTCGAGCCAGCCCGCCGGCAGCGTGGTCGCAGCGCCAGCGCTCACAGGACTACCGAGCGCGAGCGCCAGCCCGAACGCGGCGGCAAGCCGCATGCTGCTCTTTCGTGCCGTCCAGCTCATCGCTAACCCCGCGTCTTCTATGGCATCTGGTGGCGCAGAAAGGAAGTGTCGTCATTTAACGACAGTCGCCCGCAGGCGTGGCTACCGATAGCGCTCGACGCAGAATCGGGTATCATCTGGATGGGTGTCGAGACCTGACGGGTGCGGGTGATCTCATGCGAAAATTTTCGGTAGGACAGGTCGGATGGTGCAGCAGCGTCGCGTTGATAACGGCGCTCAGCGGGTGCAATTCGTTCGACGAACCGGGCGGCGATCCGAATGTGCCGCGGCTGGTGATCCCGATAGACGAGCGGGAAGCGCTGGCTTCGCCCGTCCGACCGGCAAGCATCAGCGGCGGGACGCTGCTGGTGACCGCCGACAGCCGCTTCGCCATCGCCGCTGATCCCGAGCGCGATCGCGTTTCGATCGTCGACCTGACGACCTCGAGCGTGCTCGGCACCATCGCGCTCGAGCCCGGTGATGAGCCCGGACGCAGCGTCGAGGACGCGCAGAAGCGCGTGCACGTGGCTCTGCGGCAGGGCGGCTCGCTCGTGACCATCGACCCGGCAACGGCGACGCTCGTCGAGCGCCGGCCGGTCTGCAAGTCGCCGCGCGGCGTCGCCTTCGACAGCGCGAGCGGGCTTTTGCACGTGGCCTGCTCAGAGGGCAAGTTGGTGTCGCTGGCGGCCAGCGGTGGCCCGGTGACCCGGAGCGTGACCCTGGAGCCGGACCTGCGCGACGTGATGGTGCGCGGCAGTGAGCTGTGGGTCACGCGCTTCAAGTCGGCGGAGGTGCTGCGCGTCGCCAGCGCTGGCAGCGTGAGCGGGCGCATGCGCTTGCCGAACATGCCGAGCACGCTGGAACGCCCGGCCCCTTTCGATGACCCGACCGGAAGCTCGATCTCCCAGCCCGTCGACTTGAGCGCCGGCGTTGCCTGGCGCGCCGCCCCCACGGCTGCCGGCGGCGCGATCGTGGTGCACCAGCAGGCGGTGCTCGACGACATCGAAATCACTCCGCCTTCGGCCCAAGGCAGCGCCTACGGAGGCGGCGGGTTCGGTTGCGGCGGCATCGTCAGGGACGCGGTGAGCACGGTGGCTCCGGATGGAACGGTCACGACCACGTCGCTGTCGGGCGCACCGCTGCCCGTGGACGTCGCGGTCTCGCCGGATCAGCTGTGGCTAGCGGTGGCTCACGCGGGTCCTGCGGACATGATGGCGCCGCGGCCCAGCCTGATCTTCCCATCAGAAGGCGGCATCTCGAGCGGCGGCATCGCGCCGGGATCGTTTGGAGGAACCACCACCCTCTCGGTGCTGCCGATGGGGCAGCCCGCCAGCGCGGCCGGCGACTGCCGTTTCAACGAAGGCGTCAGTGTGATGGAACCGCTGACCGCGGTGGCGTTCACGCCGAACGGGCGCCTGGTGGCGCAATCACTCGAGCCGCCGCAGCTGCTGACCATCGATGCCGTGCCCTGGGGTAATGTCCAAGTGATCCCGCTGCCGGGCGACTCGCGGCTCGACACCGGACACGAAATCTTTCACCGCGACGCCGGCGGCGGCATCGCCTGCGCGTCCTGTCATCCCGAGGGCGGCGAGGACGGGCACACCTGGCACTTCACCGATACCGGCGCCCGCCGCACCCAGCCGCTCCACGTGGGCCTGCGCGATACCGCGCCCTTTCACTGGAACGGCGATCTGCCGAGCGTCGGCGACGTGATGAGCGAAGTGTTCGTGGGCCGCATGGGCGGCGTGCGCCAGACTCCGGAGCGCTTGACGCGCCTCTCGGAGTGGCTGTTCACGCTGCCGACGCCACCGGCCATCCGCGAGGCGGACGACGCAGCCGGAGCTCGCGGTCGAGCGCTGTTCGAATCGGCGAGCGTCGGTTGCACCGCCTGCCACTCGGGCGCCAAGCTCACCGACAATCTCAGCGTGGCGATCGACACGGCTGCCAGCAAACTGCAGGTGCCCTCGCTGATCGCGGTCGGCTACCGCGCTCCCTTCATGCACACCGGCTGCGCCGCCACCTTGGCCGAGCGCTTCAATCCCGCGTGCGGCGGCGACAGCCACGGCAACACCTCGAGCCTCAGCCCAGGCCAGATCGACGATCTGGTCGCCTACCTCGAGACGCTGTAGTCGCCCTGACGCTGGCGCCGACCCGGCCCGACGCTGGGTTAAGTTGACACAAGCCCGCGGTTCGGTGCGGGCTCACGATTGCGAATCGCCTTGGTGCTAGGCTCGGCGCCCCCGCCATGGCCGTCAGCAAATTTCCGCGTTCTCAGTTCCCGCTGCCCACATTTTCGTTTCGCTGGATCAGTACCGGCTTGATGGTGATCGGCGCGCTGCTCTTCGTCTGGACCGGATTTTATACCGTACCCGCCGAGTCCGAAGGTGTGGTGCTGCGCTTCGGCCGCTTCAGCCACATCGTGCCCTCGGGTCTGCATTTCAAGATCCCGCTGGGCGTCGACATCACGCGCATCGTGCCGGTCAAGCGCCAGCTCAAGCAGGAGTTCGGCTTCGGCACGCCCGGGGCCAGCGCTCCGGCCCAGTCCAGCCCGCAGGAGGAGTGGGGCGAAGAGAAGTCGATGGTTACGGGCGATCTGAACGCCGCGCTCGTCGAGTGGGTGATTCAATACCGCATCGAGCAGCCCGAGCACTACCTGTTCAACGTGCGCGACCCGGACAAGACGCTACGGGATGCCTCCGAGAGCGTGATGCGCGAAGTGGTCGGCGACCGCACGGTGGACGAGGTCATCACCATCGGCCGGCAAGAGGTGGAAGACGAGGCGCTGCAAAAGCTACGCGCGCTGACCCAGAGCTACCGCATGGGCATCAAGGTGGACCAGGTGCAGCTCAAGAACGTCAATCCGCCGGAGAAGGTGCAGGCCTCTTTCAACGAGGTCAACCAGGCGCAGCAAGAGAAGGAGCGCGCCATCAACGTCGCCAACGGCGACTACAACAAGGAAATCCCGCGCGCCCGCGGCCGAGCCGCGCAGACCATCCGCGCCGCCGAGGGTTACGCCAAGCAGCGCGTCAACGAGGCGGAGGGTGAAGTGGCCGCCTTCAACGCGCTGCTCGCCGAATACAACAAAGCTCCCGAGGTCACGCGCCGCCGCCTCTACCTGGAAACCATGGCCGAAATTCTGCCGAAGGTGAAGAACAAGGTGATCGTCGGTGAAGAAGTGAAAGGGCTGCTGCCCATGCTGAGCCTGGGCAATCTGCAGGCTGCGAATGGGGGTGCCAAGTGAAGGGCGTCAAACTCACGTTCCTGTTCTGGGCCCTGGGCCTGGTGCTGTTCTTCGGAGCACAAAGCTCGTTTTACACCCTGCAAGAAACCGAGCAGGCCATCATCACCCAGTTCGGCAAGCCGGTGGGTCAGCCGATCACCAACGCCGGTCTGCATTTCAAGATGCCGATCACCCAGGAGGTGAACCTGATTCACAAACAGATCTTGGAGTGGGACGGCCAGCGCAGCGAAATGCCCACGCGCGACAAGCTCTACATTTCGGTGGACCTGTTCGCGCGCTGGCGCATCACCAAGCCGCTCGAATACTTTCGCCGCTTGCGCGACGAACGCAGCGCACAGTCGCGCTTGGACGATATCCTGGGCAGCGAGACCCGCAACGCCGTCGCCAAGCACGATCTGATCGAGGTGATTCGCACCACCAAGAACCGCAAGCCGCTGCGCGACGAAGCGCTGGTCCAGGGCAACGAGGGCTCTGGAAACATTGGTGTTTTGCACGAGATTCACAAGGGTCGCAACGCGATCGAGACCGAGATTCGCGACGCCGCCAAGACCAAGCTGGCCGAGCTGGGGCTGGAGCTGCTCGACGTGCGCTTCAAGCGCATCAACTACAACCCCAGCGTGGTCGAGAAGATCTACGAGCGCATGATCTCCGAGCGTCAGCAGATCGCCTCGCGCTTCCGCTCCGAGGGCGAGGGCGAAGCGGCCAAGATCTTGGGCGATCGCGAGCGCGACCTGAGCGTCATCGAGTCGGAGGCTTACAAGACGGTTCAGGAAATGCGCGGTCAGGCCGACGCCAAGGCCACCAGCATCTACGCCGCCGCCTACTCGACCACGCCCGAGGCGCGCGCCCTCTACACGTTCGTCAAGACCATGGACACCTACAAGAAGGTGATCTCGGAGAACGACACCCTGGTGCTCTCGACCGGCAGCGAGCTGTACCGCTTCTTGAGCGATTCCGGCGGCGCGGCCAAACGCTGACGCGACTAGACTGGCGTCGATGACGTCGGCCAAAGCCGCACTCGGCGATTCGCACAACTTCGGGCGTCGCGTGACGTTGCGAGGGCAGCGGGTGATCAAGCCGCGGAGCGTGCTCTGGGAGTGGCTGCTGCTGGCTCGCGAAAGCCCGCTCCGGCGGCGGCTCGACGAGGCGGCGCGCTCGCTCTCAGGCGCGCCCCCGGAGCCGTTTGCGTTCCTACCGAGCTTGAAGTTCTTCGACCGCAGCCAGGCTGGCGGCGAGGTCGAAAAGCTGCGGCTGGCGCCGCTACCGCGCTTGTCGACGGCCCGGCGCGGCGAGCTCGCCGGCATCGTCGGTCGCGCCCTGGCACTCTTCAGCTGGCTGGGCGTCGCCGATTTGCACTGGGAGAACCTGGTGCTTGGCTGCGATGCCCGCGGCCGCATCGTGTTCGGGCCGGTGGATATCGAGATGATCTTGGCGGATCTGGCGCTGCCGACCGAGACCAAGCTGCTGCCCGACGCCGACCCCGAGTACGGCGACGTGTGTCGGCACGCATGCGGCGTGCGACGGGTGCTGCCGTACTTGGGCAAACCGCTGGCGGGCGTCGACCTGCTGACGATGGCCGGTGCCTATCGGTGGACGCTCGACTTTCTGGACCAGCAGGCGCGCGCCATCGCGCAGACGCTGGCGCAGCTGCCGGGGCTGCGGGAGGCGCCGATCCGCGTTTGCCTGCGCGGCACGGGCGAATACGTGCGCGCGAGGAGCGAGCCGCTCTGGCCGCCGCTGCTCGACGCCGAGCTGGAGCAGCTGGCCCGCGGTGACATTCCCTACTTCTTCAGGCTCTACGGTCGTCCCGGCATTCAGTATTTCGCCAATCGCGCGCTCACGCGCCGCGCGAGCTTGCCGCTGCGCGGCGACGTGCCCAAGCTCGATCCGGTCCTGCAACTGTCGCGCAACTTGCGCTCCCCGTCGCGGCAGCGCCTGCGTGATCAGGGGGTTCTGGCGCTGCTCGCCGCGTTCGATCACCCCTCGCTCACCGGCCGGCACCAGAGCGGCGAGCTCGAGCTCACGCTGTCGAGCCGCCGCATCGGACTCACGCTGCCCGGCGGCGAGCAACTCTCCTCCCCGCGGGACCTGAGCGCGTTCGTCGGCAGCGTGTACCTGCCCTGCCGCTGCGGTGAGGTGCGCAGCGTCTTCGTGCCCGCCACCACGCGCTGCCGCGCTTCATCCGGGAATTGAGCCTGGAAGGCGTGCGCAACGGGCGCCGGCGTTCTAGGCTGCGCGGCACGTGAGCCTCCCCGTTTGTGAAACCTGCCATCGCCCCCAACCGGCCTGCGTCTGCGATCGCATTGCGAGCTTCGCGACCGCCCGGCGCGTGCTCATCCTGCAGCATCCGCAGGAGCAAGACGCCCTGCTCGGCTCCGCCCAGATCCTGACTGCCAGCTTGCCGCGAGCCAAGCTCGTCGTCGGGCTCAGCTGGCGCAACCTGGAGCACGCGCTCGGCGAGAGTGGCGTCGACGCCGGGCGCTGGGCAGTGCTGTTTCCCGACGGCGAGGCCGAGGGCGATCAGGTCACCACGCGGCGCGGCGTCCCCCTCGAGCCGAGGTCGGTCGAGGGTATCATCGCGCTCGACGGCACCTGGTCCAAGGCCAAGACGCTTTGGTGGCGCAACCCCTGGCTGAACAAGCTGAGCCGCATCGCGCTCAAGCCCGGCAAGCCCTCCATCTACGGCCGCCTGCGCGCCGAGCCTCGCGCCGGGCTGGTATCCACGCTGGAGTCGGTGACGGCAGCGCTCACGCTCTGCGGCGAGTCGCCGGAGATCCAGGCCGCCCTCGAGCGCACCTTCCGCACACTGGTGCAGCGCGTGCGCGACGCTCAGCTCATCCCGCCCCGCGCGCGTCGGCCCGTCCCGGCGCGCCCACCGCGCGGGGGGGGTCCTCGCACGCCCAAATGAGCGATACGTTTCGCTCGCTGCGCGGCTTCAACTACCGCACCTGGGCGAGCGGAGCTTTCGTGTCCAACGTGGGCACGTGGATGCAGCGCACCGCCCAGGATTGGCTGGTGCTCACCGAGCTGACGCACCAGAACGCGACGGCCGTCGGCATCGTGATGGCGCTGCAGTTCGGGCCGCAAGCGCTGCTGTTGCCCATCACCGGCTTTGCCGCGGATCATCTGGACCGGCGCAAGCTGCTGTTCGCGACTCAAGCCAGCGCGGGCGCGCTGGCGCTCGGCTTGGGACTGCTCACCCTGTCGGGGCTGGTGGAGCTCTGGCACGTGTACGTGTTCGCGTTTCTGCTGGGCTGCGTCTCGGCCTTCGACGCGCCAGCGCGGCAAACCTTCGTCTCCGATCTGGTGAGCGAGGCGGAGCTCTCGAACGCCGTCGCTCTCAACTCCACCTCCTTCAACGCTGCGCGCATGATTGGCCCGGCCATCGCGGGCCTGCTGATCGCCAAGCTCGGCACGGGCTGGGTGTTCCTGCTGAACGCGGCCTCGTTCGCGGCCGTGCTCTGCTCGATCAGCCTGCTGCGCCCGGCCGAGCTCCACGCCAAGCAGCGCGCTGCCTGGTCACGCGGCGGGCTGCTCGAGGGATTTCGCTACGTGTGGCAGCGACGCGATCTGAGAACGGTGCTGTTGATGCTATTTCTGATCGGCACGTTCGGGTTCAATTTCCCGATCTACGTCTCGACCATGTCGGTGAGTATCTTCAAGGAAGGTTCCAGCGAGCTCGGCCTGCTCACCTCGAGCATGGCGCTCGGCTCGGTCGCCGGGGCGCTGCTCTCGGCCCGCCGCGAACAGCCGCGACTCGTGCTGCTGCTGAGCGGCGCCGCGGTTTTCGGGCTGGGGCTGAGCCTGGCGGCCTTGGCGCCCAACCTGCTGCTGTTCGGGCTCGCGCTGGTCGTGGTCGGCGTGGCTGCGCAAACCTTCACCACCACCGCCAATGGCGTCGTGCAGCTGTCGACCGAGCCGGCCATGCGCGGTCGAGTGATGGCCATCTTCGTGGCCATCGCCATGGGCGGCACGCCGCTCGGTGCGCCAGTCGTCGGCTTCGTCGCCGACACGTTCGGCCCGCGCTGGGGCCTGGCGGTGGGCGCAGCGGCAGGCCTCATCGCGGCGCTGATCGGTCTGCGCTACCTGCAGCCGACGGGCACGCAGCGGGCTCAGCCCGGATAAAACGGGCGAGGCGGCGCGGCGCGCGGCGGCTCTGCGAAGCGCGCGCGACTGGCAACCTCCTCGATCAAACCCGCGCCGCGCAGCAGGCGCGAAAGCGGCGCCCGAGCTCGCGGGTCCAGCTGCTCCGGGAGCTCGGGCACCGCCGGGGCCAAAGCTGCCGGCTTGCGGCCATGCGCAGCCTCGGCGGCGCCGCGCAAGGTGCCGACCACATGCTGGGTGATGGCTCGAGTCAGCTCCGGCGCGAGCTCGAAGCTGATGCCGAGCCCACGGGCGGCGTAGGTATCGAGCATGGTGAGCGCGCCGGCCGCGCGGCGGCTGTAGGTGATGAGCTGCAGCGACAGCTCTTCGTCCTCCAGCCCGTGGCCCGGCTCGCTCAGCAGGCGCTCGAGCGCGCTCTCGGCCTCACCCAGAGCTAGGCCGGCATCGCGGCGCGTAGCGGCGATGCCGGCCTCGACGGCTTCGATGGAGCGCTGGGGCAGGCCCTCCAGCACCGCTTGCGCGTAGTCGGCGACGGCCCCGAGCATGCGCGCCAAAAGCTCGGGCAAATGCTTGCGCTCCCGCGAAGGAAACACCACGAGCGCGGCGAAGAGCGCCACGGCGCCGCCTACCCCCGCATCGGCAGCGCGCACGACGGCCGTCCACCAGTCGCCGCTGAAGCGTTCGGCGTGCAGCACGAACACCGGCGTGAGAAAGAACGTGAACAGGCGGTAGTTGCGCCGCTGCGTCATCACCGCAGCCACCGACAGCGGAAACATGGCCACGCCCAGCAGCACGGGCGAGCGCAGCGTGACGTCGATGACCACGGCGGCGACGCTGCCGAGAACCGTGCCGACCACCCGCTGCACGACGCGCGAGGCGGTCGCCCCGCTGTAAGGCTGCAGCACTGCCAGCGTGGTGACGGTGACCCAATGCGGATAAGTCGTGACGTAGCGCGCCACGACCGCCGTGAAACCGATCGTGACGGCCACGCGCGCGCCATGCTGAAAGAAGGTCGAGCGAGGCGAACAGGCGTCGCGCAGCACCAGCCAGTCGCCGCGCCACACGAGCAGCAGGTGGCGACCGCGGCTCACGCGCGCCGAAGGCTCGCTCCTGCGCTGGCCTGGGTGCTCGGACGCGGTCGTACGCACGACCGGCGCGGCGGCTTCGGCGCGCGCGTCGAGCGCCGAGCTCAGCGCCTGAGCCGTGCGGCTGGCGTCGTCGAGATGATCGAGCAGCGCGCTCAGCGACGAGCCAGGACTACGCATGCTGCTGGGCGGCGGCAGCGAGGGGGTCCCGTCGTGGTTGCGCAGGGTGGGAGTACGCAAAATCGC
>DATDEV010000851.1:0-3104 GCA_036522995.1 Polyangiaceae bacterium | reverse complement strand
CGGCCTTGCAAGTTGACGCTGGCAGAGGTGAGTCGCTGGCCATAGGGCGGATAGGTGATGGCCAAGTCGAGGGGAGATTCGACCTCGACGACCCTGCACTCGAGGGCGGTGCGACCAGCGCAGTCGATGGCGCGCACGCAGATGCGCGTCGGCTCGCCATCTGGTCGCAGGGTGGCACTGGTCGAAAAGGCCCCGGCTCCGTCTGGACTCAGGGCGCGAGTGCCCGCCGCGTCGGTCACTTCGAGCGTCTCGATGGCGCCGTCGTCTTCGACGCGACCCGCCAGATCGATGGTCGTTTGGGTTTCCGGGACGCTGGTCGCCGACCCCGGCTCGCTGATGACGATGCGCGGGGACAGCACGTCCAGCGCGCAGCGCAGGTAGCGAGCGTTGAGCCCGAGCACCGCGGCCGGCGCCGTCGTCAGCTTGCCGCATACGATCGCGCCGTCGACCTCGCTCGGACGAAGCTCGGCAGTACCCAGATCGCGGCCCGGGTAATAGATGAGGCCGGGACCGAAATGCGACGCTGCTTGCAGGTCGAGCGTGCCCGACGCCGTGACGAAGAGGCGCAAACCGAGGGCGCGATCTTGCCCTTGCTGCTCGACCCGCGCCTGGGGACCCAGCTGGCCGCTGCCGCGAAGCAGTAGGGTCAAGCTACCGCCCGCCTGCACGACCAGCTTTGCCTGGGGGCCGACGCTGAAGTGCTCGAGGACTTCGAGCCGCACCTGACCTGATACGAGCAGTGTGCCGCGAGACTCGACCACCAGTCGCCGCAGCTGCTGCGTTCGATCGGTGAGCGCTACCGAGGCTGAGTGCGCCACTACGATGTCTGCGCCAAGCGCGCCGAAGCTGCCCGCTTGCATTGCCACCGCTTCTGCAGCCGGAAAGGCACGCGTCGGCACGCTCGCGTGCTCCTGCACGCTACCGCTGACGCTCGCTCCCGACTGCAGTGTGAGGGTGCCGCCGAGCGTGAGGTCACCCTGCACCGTGGCCTGAGGCTTGAGTCGAGCGCTCCCTACTGCCTCGAGGTCGCCGGTCGCTCGAGCCTCGGGCTGCAGGCTCAGCCCGCCGTTGGTCAGGGCGCGATCGACCACGAGCCGTGCGCGCGGCCCCAGATCGATCGCATCTGCTTGGGACCCAAGCACCACGAGCCCGGCGGATTCGAGCTGCCCCGGCGTGACCACCGCCTGGCGGATGCTAGCGGGGCTGTCGCGCGTTTCGGCGGGCTTGCTGCTGCATGCCAGCAGGCTCGCGCCCACCATCAGCCAGGCCCAAGCCAGCGGTTTCAAAAGCACTCCGACAGGTAGGCCTTCGAGCGATCGACGACGATCACCTCGAAGCCGTTGACGACGATGCCGCGCGCGAGCAGCTCGGCAAGCGAGAGCGGGATGACCAGGGTGTCTCTGCCCGGGCCGCCCTGCAGCACTTTGCCTCGCACCGCCTCGCATTCATCCAAGAGCACGACCGTGTCGTCACCCCCATGGCCGTTGGTCACGTCGCGCCCGTCTCCGGGATAGATGGTGTCGGAGCCGGGACTGCCCTGCACGGTGTCGTCGCCCAGACCGGCCCATAGCAAGGCCGTGGTCGCCGAGCCGGCTTGAATCACGTCGTTTGCCGGGCCGCCGTGGACCACCAGCTGCCCCCCGTTGACGCTATTGATCGTGTCGGCGCCGGCGCCGCCGAACACCGAGTCGGCGCCGCCGCCACACTGAAGCACGTCGTCGCCCGAGCCACCGAACACATGATCGTTGCCATCTTGCGTTTTGACCACGTCCTTACTGGCGAACGCCAAAACGCAGTAGTCGGCGGTCTGGTTGAGGTGCAGGTTATCCTGCCCGGCGGTGCCCTCGACCAGGGTTTGTCCCGCGGCGCAACAGCTCGCCGATTCCACGATCTGCACGCTAAAGCTTTGGTCGAGCGAGCTCTGGTTGCCGTGCTCGTCCAGTGCGGACCAGCGGATCGTAAAGCCGCCCGCTGGTAGCAGGAGCTGGCCGCTATCTGGCACCGGCACGGCAGCGTCGAGCACGCGCCCTCCGACCGACACGAGCTCGCCAATCACGCCCGAGGCGCTGCACAAGTCGCTCACGACCGGAAACGGAATGTTGAAGACCTGTGGGTCGCCGTGACAGGCGGTGAGTTGCCCGGTGCCCGACGGCTGGATGACCGGCGGAGTGGTATCGGTCACGACCACCTCGCACGCGGCGCTGGCGCTGTTACCGTCATCATCGCTGGCGCTGCAGGTGAAGGAGTGACTGCCAACCGGGTACACTTCCTCGGCATCGCTGCTGACCACCGGTTCCACGTCGCAAGCGTCGACAGCGCTGCAGGTGGTGACGACGTCGGTCAGCGGCCCCGTGCACTCCTTCGTTTCGCCGGCGCAGCTCGGTCGCGGCGCCGTGCGGTCGCGCACGTCGATGGCCACGTCGTCTAGATCGAGGGCGCCCGAGCCGTCTTGCGCCACCAGCGTCAGCACGTGCGGGCCTTTGCCGAGCTGGACGGCAGGCGTTGCGCCCGTCGCCACGCTGAAGCCGGAGCCCGAGTCCGGATCGAAGCCCTCGAACCACAAGTGGCTCGCGAGGCCTGGGCCCGGCGCGCGATCGCTCGAGCCGCTGCCGTCGAGCGACACCAGCGCGCCGCTCGGCGACGTGCATTCGGCCGCCGCGTCCGACCCCGCGTTCGCGACCGGAGGGAAGTTTTCGACGTTGCCCCTGAGGCTGAGCGTGATGGTCGCGCCAGCCGAGGGGAAGCTGCTGCTCAGCTCGAATTCCCCGGTGTCGAAGTCGAGCAGACCATCGGTGTCCGCCGTATTTTTGGCGTCGATGATGTGCCGACCGCTGACCGAGTAGCCCATGATGAGCTGCATGCCGAAGCGCGGCAGCACGAAGCCAGCGTCACCCCGCGAAGCGAGCCCGGCCGGCTGCTGCATGAAAATCTGTATCCCGGTGACGCGCTGATCATCGGCGCCGTCGACCACGGCGGTGAAATCGGCTGCGGTCGAGCTGAAGCTGGAGACGCGCAGCGCGCAGTCAGGCCCCGGGCACTCGCGTGCCACGAGCTCGAGCCTGGCGCTGGTGAGGCTGGAGCCACCTCGTGCATCTTCATGTGAG
>DATDEV010000850.1:0-2286 GCA_036522995.1 Polyangiaceae bacterium | reverse complement strand
TGCGCGAAAAGAGCGACAGCGTGCCGATCTTTGCCAC
Source organism: Polyangiaceae bacterium (assembly GCA_036522995.1). Taxonomy (GTDB): domain Bacteria; phylum Myxococcota_A; class Polyangia; order Polyangiales; family Polyangiaceae; genus PMG-095. Next base: position 2,249 of record DATDEV010000850.1, on the reverse strand, counting down.
AGCCGAGCACGGCGAGTCCATCGACGTGCTCGAGCTGGCTGGCGCTACCCACGTCCTGGCGCTCAAGCATCAACTCGGGGAGCAACTGGCGAACCGCGTCAACTCCAGGCACTGCGAGGCCCACGTCGTCGGCAAGTTCAAGAATCTGCTGATCGCAGAGTTTCCCGTGCATCGCACCCCGCTCGCGAGCTGTACCATCCGAGATACCCAGCTGCGCCAGGTAACCGGGGTCAACGTGGTGGGGGTTTGGGAGCGCGGTCGCCTGATCCCCGCTCGGGCCGACACCCTGCTATCCGAGTGGAGCGTGCCGGTGGTGGTCGGAACCGAGCAACAGGTCCAGGAGCTCAACAGCCTGATCGAGCTCTTCGATCAGAATCGGAATCCGGTGCTGGTGATCGGCGGCGGACAGGTGGGTCGCTCGGTCACGACCGCGCTCAAGCGCAAGGGCGTGCCGGTCCACCTCGTCGAGCACGACGCGGCGGTCGCCGCAAAATCACAGAGCCTGGCGGATCAGGTATTCGTCGGTGAGGCAGCCGATCGCGAGCTACTCGAGCGCGCCGGCATCGACAAGGCGCCGAGCGTCGTTCTGACGACCAACGACGACGCCGTCAACATCTACCTGTGCATCTATTGCCGCCGCCTGAATCCACACCTGCGCATCATTAGCCGAGTGACCCACGAGCGAAACGTCGAGGCCATCCACCGCGCCGGTGCGGACTTCGTGCTGAGCTACGCGTCGCTGGGTCGCGAGTCAGTGCTGGCGCTCGTTCAGGGTCGTGAGCTCATCTTCGTCGGCGAAGGCGTCAACTTCTACATGCTCGACGTATCAGAAGCGCTCGTCGGCCGCTCCCTCAGGGATAGCGAGATCGGAGCCAAGACCGGACTCAACGTGGTCGCGATCGAGAGCCACGGCGAGCTGCTCGCCAATCCACCGCCCGACACCCCGCTCGATGCCAACAGCCAACTCTTCGCCATTGGCTCCAGCGAGCAGCGGCGCCGCTTCTACGACCTGTTCCATTAGGCGAGGCCATACCCGCCCTGCACACTCTACAGCTGCACGATTTCGCCGCTGTGCTGCGAGCGCAGGGCGGCTTCGATGACTTGCAGCTGCACGACGACGTCGTCGAGCTCGATGGGTGGCGGCTGTCCGTCGACAATCGCCGCCAGCACGCTCTGGTAGAACAGGCGACAATCACCCACAAGGGTTTCGACACGGCTCTCCTTTAGCTCCTCACCCGCGAGCGCGCGCAGCGTGCCCCAGGACTCGGGCGGCTCACGTCCCCAGCTATCGCTGTCGGGAAAGGCGCCAGCTGACAGCGCGGCCTCCTGTGGATCGAAGCCGCGCTTTTCGAAGCTGCCGAGCAGGCCGCGCAGGGCCAGGTAGCGACCACCGAAGCCGTCGAGCTGGTCCACCTCGAGCGTGGCCTCGAGCCCGCTTTCGTAGAGCAGCGACAGGCGCACGAAGTCGTGCATGGCGGCCTGCGGGCGATGCTGGTGAATCCGGGCAAATACCTGCTGAGGCACGCCAAAAAGGGCGATGGCCTGATCGATGAGGTGGGGGCACAAGTCCCACAGCGGCCCATTGAACCCTGGCTCGGCCTTCCAGGCTGCGCGCACCCGCGGCGCGCTCTGATACTTGGACCAGCGGCTCTCGAAGGCGTGCACACGGCCCAGAGCTCCCGAGCCGAGCAGCTGCTGCAGGGTGCGAAAGTCGCCGTCGTAGCGGCGGTTTTGAAATGGAATCAGCAGGCGTCCAGCCTCCTTGGCAGCGCTCTTCAGGGCGCGCACCTCGCCGGCACTCCGGGCCAGTGGCTTGTCACACACGACGTGTTTGCCGGCGCGCAGGGACGCAAGCGCCTGCTCGAAGTGGTAAGCATTCGGAGACGCGATCACGACCAGCTCGACGCTCGGGTCGCCGAGCAGCACCTCGAATGTCGGCAGGCGCCTTGCGCTCGGGAAGAGCCGCGGGTCGATGTCGCGTGACGTCACCGCCACTACCAGCTCGAAGCCCGTCAGCACCTGAATGAAAGGAGCATGCAGTGTGCGGCCGGCCAGGCCCCAGCCCACGAGCCCGACACGCACGCGATTTCGTGACATGCTCGGCGCATTGTCCGGCGCGGCGCCGTGCCATGTCAAATTCACGATCCGCGCAAGAAAAGCGCCCGCGCAGCAGCGGATCTTGCGCTAAGTTACGGCTGCCATGCGACCCGCGTCTGGGCTCGGTTTGCGGGCTACCGTCCGGCCCTTTG
>DATDEV010000849.1:0-5996 GCA_036522995.1 Polyangiaceae bacterium | reverse complement strand
AGCTCGAAGCGGCAGGCGAGCGGGCCCGATGCTCGGTCGCCTCACGATCGCGATGGTAACGAAGGACAGGGCAGCCGCACGCTCAAGCGCGCCGCGCGCTAAATTTGCCGCGGCGTGGCCATTGGGCGTGTCGCGGTCGCCGCCTCGGTTATACTCCGCCAATGCTGGGCTCCCCGGGCCCGAGGGTGCGAGTCGCGCTGGCGCTGGCCAGCGTGCTGCACGCGCTCGCGCTGGTGAGCCTCTATGCGTGGGCCCGGCACGCCGCTTCGCCCAGCTCACCCGGAGCTGCGGCCGAGCAAAGCATCCATCTCGAGCTGCTCGCGTTGCCTTCGGCCGCGACGGAGCTCGAGCCCGCGCCCGTCTTGCCGAGGGACTCAGTGGCAGGTGGAGGTCTGGATGCGAGGCTCGCTCCCCGCTTGGCGCCGCGCGCCGGACTCGCTCCGCCGGCGCCGCTCCCGGCAGCGATCGACCGCGACCGAGCAGGGCCCGAGCCGGGCGACGCGCCTGACCCTTCCGACGACGCGCCCGAGCTCGCTCCGTCTGCGGAGCGCGCGATCGATCTCGGCGTGGGGCCAGAGGCTTGGCGCAAATGGGCGCGGCTCGGGCAGGCCGAGTCCCCCGCGCCGCCGAAGCGCAAGAAGCGCGCGCGTGCCCCCGTGGCTCACGCACCCCCGGTGAGCACCAGCGGCGGTCTTCTGGAGGGCTTGGAAGCGCACGATCGGGAGCTCGGTCTCGGTCCGTCGGGGCCGGTCATCGGGGCGCTGTATCGCGCGGCGCACAACCCGATCGCGCCGCAGACCGGCTTCGCCCGCTTCGAGATCACGGTGCTCAAGTCGGGCTCCGTCGAGGTGTCGCTCGCCGGCGCGAGCGGCCAGGCGGAGGCATGGGCCAGCGTGGGTAAGCTAGCTTCGGAAGCGATTCGCCAGTCGCCGCCGCGTATTCCAGAGCCTCGCACCGGCACGCGGATGGTGGTGACCATCAGGGCGGAGCAGGTTTTTCCGAACGGCACCAAGCGCGAGGATTTGTCTGGTCCGCACCTCGAGGGCGTCGCGCCGCGGCTGCGGACGGAGGGCGATGCGAAAGCCGAGCTGAAGCGGCTCAATCCCGTGGCTGGCGACACCGGAGCGCCGGTCACGGGTCAGTCGGTCATGGTCGACATTCCCGGAGTGTACGTGGCCGGACGCAACAAGGTTTGCAGCTACCGGCTGGGCATCACGCCATTGGGACCCATGCTGTCTGGTGGCTGCGACCTCGCCAACGCTGGCAGCAAGGCGCAGCGCATGGTGCGGACTGAGGTCGAAGAGCAAGCCATGTTTTGAGTGTGCCTGCGGCCGTTGCTACTTGGGGCAGGCGGGGCTGTGCGCGAGGCTGGTGTAGAGCTGGCCCAGCTCCGTCGGGGCGCCGGCGCTCGTGGTCAGGGCCACGTTGGGAAGTTCGCGGGGCCGCTGGTAGGTGTTGGCTGCGCTATCTTGACCGCCGCGCATGGCCGTTTTCATCCACGCTCCCCAGGACTTTCGCAATCTGTGCGCCGTGGCGCGCACGCTCGACGTGCTCGGGGAGCGCGAGTGTCACGTCTACGATCCCTACCGGCTGATCCGCGACCGCTATGGCAAGGCTCGCTCGCGCATGCAGCGCGACATCTCCTCGGGGGCATTCGACGCCATTCGTTGGGTTCGGGTCGAAGAGCCGCTCTCGTTCTTGCGACAGAGCTCGCAGCGGCTGGTGGCGACCGTGGCCGAAGCGGGCGCCTCCTGCTCGCTTGCCGAGTTCGGTTTTTCGCCGTCCGACCTGTTGATCTTTGGTTCGGAGAGCCGAGGTTTGCCCGCGGAGCTCGTCGACCTCTGCGCCAGCTCGATCACGATCCCTTCGCTGGGCAAGACCCAAAGCCTCAACCTGGCGGTAGCGTTTGGGGTGGTGCTCTTCGAATGGCATCGCCAGACCCGAGCGTCTGGGCGCCCGTCACATCTGACGGTGAAATGAGTCGAAGCCGACGCGAACCTCTCGTTCATCGACTGCGGTCGCGTGGTGCCCAGCCGAGTCAAGTAGCGGAGCCGGCCCGGCGCGGCTAGCCGAGCAGGCTTGCGAGGCGCTCGAAGCACTCGCTCCAGCCGCCCTGGTGACCATCGCGATCGGCGACGGACGAGAAGAGCCCCTGATGGAAGCTCATGCGCGTTTTGTCGCCGACGTCCTCGAAGCGCACCGTGACCAGCGTGGCGGCGCCCGGGGTGCCTTGCTGCTCCCAGGCATGGGTGAAGGAGAGCAGCTCGCCCTGTACGATGCGTCGGTATTCGCCGCCCAGCCAAAGGTCTTGCCCTTCTGGGGAGCGCATGCAGGACCGCCAGCGGCCTCCTTCACGAAGGTCGCCCTCGGCGTGCGTGATGGTGAAGCCGTGCGGACACGACCAACGTCGTAGGTGCTCGGGCTTCGTCCACATTTCGAACACCAGCTCGCGCGGCGCGTCGAAGATGCGGGTGATGGTTAGCTCGTGAGCGGCGTGTGCTGCCGCAGCCTCAGTTCCTGCCTTTGCGTTTGCGTTTGCCACTGTGCTGCTCCTGTTTTTGAATGTTCCGTAGGTAATCGTCGAGACGATCGAACTGCTCTTCCCAAAAACGCCGATAGGTTTCGAGCCACTCGGCGACGTTGCCCAGCGGTGCGGCTTCGAGCCGGCAAGGCCGCCACTGCGCTTCTCGCCCCCGCGTGACGAGGCCCGCGCGTTCGAGCACCTTTAGCTGCTTGGAGATCGCGGGCAGGCTCACATCGAAAGGCGCTGCCAGCTCGTTGACCGTGGCCTCGCCTTTGGTCAGGCGAGCCAAAATCGCGCGGCGGGTGGGGTCGGCCAAGGCGGCGAAGGTGGCATCGAGCTGTTCGGATCGCGTCATTGTTATAAACCGGTAGGTTAATTAACCTATAGGTTTATAACGCGCCGGCCAGCGCTGTCAACGGCTCGGCAGTGTCGAGACCAGGAAAATGAGCGCTCTTCACGCGCCAAACAGCTGCTGGTCGAACGCATCGACGAGCGGGCCGGCGAGGACGACGACGACGACGGCGACCTCTGACTACTGCCCGCCGGTCGAAGCGCGGGGCGCCTCGGCGTCCCGCGCCTGTCAGAGAGCGAGCAGGAGGAGGAAACGCCTGCCTGTGGCATTTCGCGCATGGCAGTCCTGCGCGCAAGTCAGCGCTCGCGGGAGCCCCAGCGCTGTCCTCTCGCTCACATAGCTCGACGTAAGCGCTTGGTGCGCTCGTTGCATCGGCATGGCCTCATGCTCTCCACGAGGCCAATCTGGGTGAGACCGCCGCAACTGCCGCAATTTCCGGAGCTGAAGGGGGCTATGAGGGCGGACGTGGCGGTCGTGGGCGGCGGCATCACCGGGCTGACGACGGCGCTCTTGCTGGCGGAAGCTGGCAAGCGCGTCGTGCTGCTCGAGGGCCGGCGCTTGGGCGCTGGTGTGACTGGCGCAACGACGGCGCATCTGACCGAGGTGGTCGACACCCGCTACCACCGCCTGGCGTCCAGCTTCGGGCGAGACGGAGCCGAGCAGGTGCGTGCCTCCAGCCGCGATGCGATCGAGCTGATCGCTGCATGGGCTCGGGCGGCCTCGCTGGATTGTGGGTTCCGGCGAGTCAACGGCTTCCTGTTCGCGGCCGACGAGCAGCAGGCCAAGGAGCTGGAGCGCGAGCTCGCCGCTGCCGAGCAAGCCGGCGCTCGGGTCGAGCCTGCGGAAGTGCGTCTGCTCTCCGGCGCTCGGCCGGCCGTGCGCTTCGCCGACCAGGCGCAGCTCGATCAGCCGCTGGCTTACTTGGCGGCAATTCATGCCCGTATGCCGGCGCGAACGGTGCAGGTATTCGAGCAGACCCCGATGGTGGAGCTGTCGGGCTCGGGCCCGTTCGAAGTGGTGACGGGGGCGGGAGCGAAGGTGGTCGCCGACGCGGTGGTGCTGGCGACGCATTCGGCCTTCGCCAAGCTGAGCCTGCAGCTCAAGCTGGCGCAGTATCGCTCTTACGTGGTGGCGGGCCGCAGCGACCAAGGCTTCGACGGACTCTTCTGGGACCTGAATGATCCGTACCACTACCTGCGGCAAGCCAACGTCGGCGGGCAAGCCTACGTGATCGTCGGCGGGCAGGACCATCGCACCGGGCAGCAACCCGACGACGGACGCGCCGACGCGCCTTACGCCAGGCTCGAGGACTACGCTGCACATCTCGGCGTGCCGACGCAGGAACGCTGGTCGTCGCAGGTGGTCGAGTCGGCCGATGGCTTGCCCTTCATCGGTAGGCCTGACCCGGACCGCCACCTGTACGTGGCGACTGGCTTCGGTGGCAACGGCATGACCTTCGGCACGCTCGCGGCCATGTTGATCAGCGACGCTATTTTGGGGCGCAAGAACCGCTACGCCGAGCTTTATCGAGCAAATCGCGCCAAGCCGCTGGCGTCGCTCGCAGCAGTGGTCGCCGAAAACGCCGACACGGTCGGCGAAATGGTGGCTGGCCATTGGCATCGCGCGTCGCAGCTCCCACTCGCGGAGCTGCCCATCGGGGTCGGACGCGTCGTGCAAGAGAACGGCGAACGGCTCGCGGTGTATCGCGATCAGGATGGCCAACTGCACGCGCTTTCGGCCATCTGCACTCACCAGGGCTGCCAGGTCGCATTCAACGCCAGTGAACGCAGCTGGGACTGTCCCTGCCATGGCTCGCGCTTCGACCTCGACGGCCGAGTGCTCGACGGACCCGCCACCAAGCCGCTGGAGCGCCGCCAGCGTTAGTGCGGCAGCTGCTTCAGTACTGGGCCTGGTCGCTGAAACCGAAGCCGACGCGTACCGACGTCGTGGTGCTATCGAAAGTGCCGAGGGTTTCTCCGTAACCGGTGAAGAGTTGACCCCACACGAAGGGCGTGAATTTCCAGGACTCGCCGAGCAGTCGCTGATAGGTAGGGCGCCAGCGCGCGTCCAGTTCGAGACTGCCCTTGAGGAGCTCGCTGCTGGCACCCTTGCGCAGTGCCAGAGTCACCAGGGCGTTCGTGTGCGCGGCAGGCAAGTCGATGCCGACACCAAGCACCAGCTCTCCGTAGCCCTGAGTTTCGATGATGTCCGGGTTCTCTTGAAGCCCGAATGGGTACCAAAGCCGCAGGCCCAAGAGGCCGTAAATCGGCTCTTTCGCACACGTGGCCTGCACGTTGACGAACAGGCGATTCCAGCTGCGCGACGCTTCGGATGCTTCGCCGTTGGACTCGTGCTCGAAGCCGGCTTGCTCCGCGAATAGCCCGCAGCCGGGGTCGGGCAGCCAGCGCTGCGTCGCGTGGTAGTGGGCGTAGAAGGCTTCGGGCGCGTAGTTCGATTCGCGAAAGGGCGACGACGTTTCGTACAAGTCCCAGAGCGATTTTTGGGTGTAGGCCAAGTACACCGTGTGCTTTCCGCGATTGGGCCACAGGTCATACTTGAAGCTGAATTGAAACTTGACCTGTGTCGCGCGGTCGAAGCCCGTGAGGACGTAGTTGCTGCGATGAAAGGTGAGGATGTCAGGCTCGCCCGAGTCCATCGCCGGCCTGGACTCGGGGGACTCTTGGGCGGCGGTTTGGGAAGCGGGCGCCGCCTCTTCCGCGGCTGCTGGCGACGGCGCCTGCAAGGCAAGCCAGGAGCTCACGACCAGCCGGTGCAGAGCTCGGCGAATTTTCACCCAGCGTGGATTGCAAGTTCAGTACCCAAGCTGGGCTAGCCACCCAACTGCGGCCCTCGTCGCCGTTGGCACGCAGGCGGCAGCGCCGGTGCCCCAACTTTTGTGCCTCAAGCAGGCACGCTCGACACGCTGAAAAATCAGAGAAATTGGGGACTTGGCGAGCGTGGACGTTCGCGCCGTCGCTCTGGTAGCTTGCGCGCCATGATCGGTGCCCGACGGCGAATCCCACGCTCCTCTTTCGTGCGCAGCGCGATGCTGCTGCTCGGCCTCGCGCTGGCGGCGTGCTCTCAACAGCCCGCGCCCGCCGCGCCCGCGCCCGCCGCGCC
>DATDEV010000848.1:0-5597 GCA_036522995.1 Polyangiaceae bacterium | reverse complement strand
GCCCCGGCGGCTGGTGTCGCCACCTGCGGCGACGCTTTTGGCGTCGGCGCGCTCGCCGCCGCGCTAGGCGCAACGCCGGGAAGGGCCTCGGTTACGCTCGACGCCGCGGCAAGAGCCAGCCCGCCGCCGCGCGGATCAGCGAAGGCGTAGGCGATTTGCTCGCCGAGCAGGAGGTTGTTGGAGTCGCCCATCGACAAATGTGAACCGCTGAGTCGGTGACCGAGCGCCTGGAGGGCGCGCACGGTGGCGGGCAAAAGCGGGCGCTTGGTTTCGAAGCGAGCGCGATCCGGCAAGAACGACTGGTGCAGACGCGGCGCGGACACGGCCTGGTCGAGCGCCATGCCGTGGTCGACGACGTTGCGCAATACCTGAACGATGGTGCTGGGGATGGTGTCGCCGCCGGGAGTGCCGAGCACGAGCACGACGCGCTCGCCATCGAGGACGAGCGTGGGAGCCATCGAGCTTACCGTGCGGCGGCCGGCGGCGGGTTGGTTGGCGCCGGTGCGGCTGAAGGACGCGACCGAGTTGTTGAGGATGATGCCGGTGCCGGGAGCGGTCAGCTTGGCGCCGAACGAATCCGACAGCGTGGTGGTGAGGCTGACGACCATGCCGCTCCGGTCGACGACCGACAGGTGCGTGGTTTGCTCGGATTCTTCGGCCGCGCCGGGGTAAAGCGGGGCCAGGGAGCTGGAGAGCGTGGCGCGCTCGCGGTCGATGGGCGCGCGAGCGAGCAAGGCTTGCGGGTCGAGGAAGCGCGCCAGCGCCGATTGCTGCGCCTCGATGCTCAGCGCATCCGGATCGGTGACGCCGAAGCGCCGCTCGGCTTGCGCGCGGCGCGACGCTTCCAGAAACAGGTGTAGCTCGGCCACGCTTCCGGCCTCCAGCTCGTGGGCGCGGAGCGCTTCGAGCAGCCCTAGCATCTCGGTCAGGGCGACGCCGCCTGCCGAGGGGGGTGGCATGGTTTGAATCGCCAAGCCGCGATAGCTCGAGCGCAGCACCACGCGCTGCACGGCGCGGTAGCTCTCCAGGTCCGCCGCGCGGATCAGCGAGCCGGAAGCGCGCGCCAACGCAGCAGCGGTGGGCCCCGCGTAGAAGCCGGCCGCGCCGTCTTGCTGGATGCGCTCGAGCGCCCTGCCCAGCTCCGGCTGCACGATGCGCGAGCCTTCGGGCTTGGGTTTGTCGCCAGCGCCAGCGCCGAAGCGCTTGAGCAGCGTCGCGTCGTGCGCGAGGGCCGCGTAGCTTGCGGCGAGCAGCTGCGCCTGGCGACGCCCGAGCACGAAGCCCTGCTGGGCCAGCTTGATCGCCGGCGCCAGCACGTCACGGCGCGGCAGCTTGCCGTAGCTCTCGTGGGCTAACAGCAGGCCCGCCACGCTACCCGGCACGCCAGCGGCAGCGCCCCCCTGCGCCCGACCGCGCTGCATCCGATCGAAGGCCTCGCGCGTGAGCAGCAGCGGCGCGGTCTCGCGAAAGTCGAAGGCGGTGGTAGCGGCGCCGACCTCGGCGGGACGCACCAGCATGAAACCACCGCCGCCGATGTTGCCCGCGCTCGGGTGCGTGACCGCCAGCGCGAACGCGGTCGCCACTGCAGCGTCGACCGCGTTGCCGCCCGCCTCGAGCGCGGCCACGCCGGCGCGCGTCGCTTGCGCTTCGCTCGAAGTGACCAGGCCCAGCGCGCCGCTCGCGCTGCCAGTGCCGCCGCCCGCAAAGCTGCGGCGCGGGGCGAGCGCTACGCTGCTGGCCGGCTCACTCGACGGCGAGCCCGGCTGCCAGGCGGCTGCGGCCCCGGCGCGCGGTGACGCTGGCGCCACCACGCTCACGGCGGGCAGGGCGCTCGCGTGCAGCGACGTGCGCGGCGCGTCCAAGCCCGGTGTCGCTTCCGGCGCCGCACGCGCGCAGCCGCCCAGCCCAATGGCCAGCGCGCCCGTCAACAGGGCCGAGACTCGAAGGCAAGGCACGGCCCAAAAATGCTAGCGTTCGGCCGCCTTGTCTACGCCTTCCCCGCTCTCCATCGCCGTTTTGACCGTGAGCGACACCCGAACGCTCGAAACCGACACGAGCGGAGCGCTGATCGCCAGCAGCGTCGTCGGGGCGGGCCACACCTTGACGGTGCGCAACATCGTGCCCGACGAGCTCTCGGTGCTGCAAAGCACGCTCGCGCTCTTGATCGCCGACCCGGCCATCGACGTGGTGATCGCGACCGGCGGCACCGGTATCACCCAGCGCGACGTCACACCCGAAGCGCTGGCGCCGCTGGTCACCAAATGGATCCCCGGCTTCGGCGAGCTGTTTCGCTACCTGTCCTACGCCGACATCGGACCGGCCACGATTCAGTCGCGCGCCGAAGCCGCGCTGTGCGACGGCACGCTGGTGTTCACGCTGCCTGGCTCGAAGGGCGCGGTGAAGCTGGCGCTCGAGAAGATCATCTTGCCGCAGCTCGACATTCGCACGAGGCCCTGTAACTTTGCCGAGCTGCTACCGCGCGTGCGCGGCAGCCAAGGCTCGTGATGACGCAGCCGCAGCTCGCTCATGTCCGCTGGCGCTCCAGCCCGCTGCGCCTTCTCGCGGCGCTCGCGCTGCTCTTGGGCGCACCGCGCGCGAGCGCGACGCCCAGCTTCGAGCGTGTGCTCGACGCCCCGTGCCGCGCCCTCGCGCTCGATCGCGAGCCATACTGGGCCGCGCTGGGCGACGAGGTGGTTACCGTCAGCGACAAGCGCGGCGTGCACCAGGAGCAATTGCCACCAGCGCTGCGTGCAGCGGCCGATCAGCTGGGGGTGTTCTTCGGACGCGACTATCGCGTGCGCATCGCCGGCACTGCCCATACCCCCCAGGGTGACGAGGTGCGTTACTACCGCTCGCTACCGGGCGGGCTCAAACCGGCCTTCGACGAGCTCGGCCCGTTGGGCAAGGCAGGCGCCCCCGGTTTGGTCGCGCTGCTCGGCACGGCCGATCCGGAGATCGTGTGCCGCCCCGGAATGAGCTGCCTGATCAAGCGCGTGAGCGGTTGGGCCAAGGCGTCGGCGCCCGCAGGCCTGGAGCGCGTCGGCCTCTCACTCGGCAACGGCTGGGCTTTGAGCGGCAAGCTGCTGCTACGCCTGGAGCGCGATTGGACCCCCGTGGGCCGCCCCGGCTCCTGGCAGCACGCCGACGACGCGATGGTGCGCGGTGAGCAGGCCTGCGTCGTGGAGCGCAGCCCCAGCCGCCTGCATCACTGGGACGGCCAAAGCTGGCAGGTATCGCCCTCGCCCGTGAGCGGTCCGCGCTCGCTGTGGGCCTCGGAAGAAGCGCTCTGGATCGCCGGCGACGGCGGAGCCGCGCGGCTGGAGGACGGCATCTTCGCGGCCGTCAAGGTGCCCGCCGGAGTGGCGCAGGTGCTGGGGCGCTCGGCCAGCGACGTGTGGCTCTGCGGCAAGAGCGGCGTCTATCGCAGCAAGCCGTGACTGGGCGGCTGCACCAGGACCGAGTCCATACCGGCCCGCCGTGCGGCCTCGAGCCCGAACAAGCTGTCCTCGAACACCACGCAGTCGCTCGCAGGCACGCCCATGCGCTCGGCGGCCAGCAGGAACATGTCGGGCTCCGGCTTACCGCGCGTCACGTCCTCGGAGGTGATCACGATCGTGATCGTTTCGGCCAGGCCGATCAGCTCCAGCGTGCGGCGCACGATGGCGCGCTCGCCGCCCGAGGCGACACTCACGCGAGCGTGCCGGGCGACCTCGCGCGCCAGCTCCACCACCGGCGCGAGCGGCTGCACCGCGGGCAAAAAGCGCTCGTACTCGGCGCGCTGCGCCGCGCTCACCGCCGCCGGATCCAGGCTGAGCCCGAACTGCTCGTTCAGCGCCTCGACCGTTTTGGGCAGGGTCATGCCGGCGCGGCTGAAGAACAGCTCCCAGCCGAAGTCGAACGTCGCGCCGTGCTGCCGAAACGCCGCTAGCCAGGCCTGGTGGGACACCACCATCGAATCGGCCAGCGTGCCGTCGCAGTCGAAGATGTATCCGTCATAGCTTCTCGTCGGGCGCTCGAACATCGCGACCAGTCTAGACCGCAGTGCTAGGGTGGCGCCATGCGCGTCCTGATTGCGTCCGATTTGAGCGATGCCTCCGACGAAGCCCTGCGCCAGGGCCTGTCGTTCGACAGCGGCGAGAACGTGGCTGTGTGTCACGTCACGGCGCTACTCGGCACACACACGTTCTTGCCCCAAGACTACGTGATCGACGTGCAGCAGCAGCTGGCGCTCCAGCCGCGACTGGCCGACGCCTTGCGCGCGCAGGTGGCGCGCATCAAGCCGGGCGCCGAGCCGCACATCTTCATCGATGTCGGTCGCGACTACGCGCAGATCGTGGAGCGCGCCGCCGAGTGGCAGGCGGAGCTACTGGTGGTCGGCAGTCACGGCCACACCGGGCTCAAGCACTGGCTGCTCGGCAGTGTCGCCGAGCGCGTGGTCCGCCATGCCAAGTGCCCGGTGCTGGTGGCGCGGCGGTCGAGTGAAGGCGCCGTGCTGGCTGCGACCGACCTGTCCGATCCGTCGCTCCCGGCCATCGAAGCGGGCGCGCGCGAAGCGGAGCGACGCGGCAAGAAGCTGGTGGTGGTGCACGCGGTCCAGACGCGCGAGGGCGACGCTGCCATGGGCTTGCTCGGTGCGCTTCCCGCGCTGGATCCGCCGGACGTGCGCGAGGCCCGCCGCGCGCTGGCCAGCCAGATCATCAACTCGGCGCTCCTTCGCTTCGGCGCCAAGGCCGAGGTGGTGGTGGCCGACGAGGATGCGCTCACCGAAGTCACCCGCCTGGCCGAATCGCTTCCGGCCGAGCTGGTCGTGGTCGGCACCAAGGGCCGCACCGGCCTTTCGCGCGTCGCGCTCGGCAGCGTCGCGGCTGGTGTCGTCGAACACACGCACTGCTCGGTGCTGGTAGTGCGCCAGCACCCACTCAATGGCTGAAGAAGCGCACCAGCACGTAGGCGATGAGCGCCAGCAGCGCGAGCGTCCCGGCGAGCACGCCGAAGACGATCCGCACGCCGTGACTCTGCTTCGGATGGGGAGGAGCCAGCACGGCAGGCTGCTCCGTCAGCGCGCCAGCTCGTAGGCTCCGGCGCAGGTCGCGCCCAGCGCCACGCCGGCCAGGTACCCGCCCAGCACGTCGCTGGTCCAATGCCGCCCCAGCAGGAGACGCGAGGCGCCAGCCGCCAAGGATGCGAGGCTGAAAGGCGCCACCGACCAACGAGGCGCCAGCCCCTCGCGCAGCAGCACGTAGTTGGTGGTCAGCGCAACGGCCGATGTTTGAAGCGCGTGGCCGCTCGGATAGCTGTGCTTCGACGACTTGCCGCTTCCCGGTGGCGGCAAACGTGGCGTCATCCACTGCTCGAGCGCCTCGTTGAGGAGCGCGGCCGCCAGGGACGCCGCTGCCACCGTGACGGCCGCCGGGCCCCGCCCGCGGCGATGCAGCGAGCGCGCAGTGAGCAGCGCGGGCGGTATATAACCGTACCACTTGCCGAGCGGCGTCGTGACCGAGTTCAACGCGATGCGCGAGCTGCCGTTCGTCTGGCTCAACTTGCTGCGTGCGGATCTGTCAGCGCGTAGCGTCTTGCCGCGCGCCACGCGCCAGCTG
>DATDEV010000847.1:0-15836 GCA_036522995.1 Polyangiaceae bacterium | reverse complement strand
CGCCACGGAATGCACGTCGCAGGCGTGGCTCCAGGTGCAGCCGTCGTTGCCCGGACCGCTGTCACCGTCGAAGTAGCAGTCCTGCCGACAAATCGCAGCCTGGTTGCCGTCCAGGCCGGAGCTGAGTCCGAGCTCGTCGCCATCGCACGGTCCGAGGCACTCGGGATCGAGCGCGTCGACCAGTCCGTCGCCGTCGTTGTCGGCGCAGTCGCCACACGCGAAACGCTGCCCCTGGCACAGAGTGGTCACGCACGAGGGGACACCGCCAACGGGCAGGTCGCCGCCAACCCCTCCCAACGGCGAGGCACCGCCAACGCCGCCCAAGCCCGCTCCACCCTCGGACAAGGCGCTATCGAAGCCCACCTGAACGTCCTGCCCGCATCCGGAGAGCGTTTGCGTCACGCTCGCGCACACGACCAGCGCGAGCAACGACGCGCGCCACGGTGACCAGGATTGCGACCGAATACTCACGGGCTCGGCTTGAGCTTACGCTCGAAAGCCGACCCGGGAAACGCTTTGCCGAAAGCTTCGGCTCGGGCATCGGCTTCGCCGACGCGCCCGAGCGCTCTGAGCGCCTTGATCGCGATCACCTCGCGCTCTTGAACCAGAGCACCCCGCGGGAATTGCTGCCGATGCTCGTTCGCCCGCGAAAGCGCGCGCGCCGGATCGCTCTTCATCGCCGAGCGCGCTTGCTCCAGTAAGTCGGCCTCCGACAGCGCCGCGGGGCGTGGAGGTGCTTTCTGCGGCGCCGCCGGAGCAGCAGTAGTGACGCTCGGCGCCTCCGCTGGCGCGACGCCGGCATCGGTCACGCCGAGCGGCGCGGCTGCCGACACGGCCGGCGGGCTCGCGGGCGCCGCTCTTGGTGGCGCGGTCACTGGAACGGAGTTGGGCGCCGGTGGGGAGACTGGCTGGTACGTGGCGGCCTGCCAGGCGGCCCCACCGGCGACGATCAGAGCAATGCCGCTCACCACCAACTTGACGGCGCCGAGACCGGCACCGGTGGTGGGCGGAGGCACGCCGGGCGGCCCTGCGGGGGGCGGCCCTAGCAATGGCCCGAGACGAGCCGACAGTCGCTCGAGCTGAGCCGCGGAACCGACGTCGGCCTGCGCCGCGCGCAGCGCTCCGCCTAGTCCTCCGGACGCCTCGGAAAGTCGCGCGGGGTCTTTGAGCTCAGTCATGGTGGCTCCTTCTGCGAGCGCTCCCAAGCTTGCTGCAAGAGCTCGCGCGCGGCGTGGAGGCGAGAATAGGCAGTCTGCAGCGGGCAACCGACCGCCTCGGCGACCTCGCGCATGGTGAGCCCCTCGATCTCGTAGAGGACCACGATGGTGCGCTTGTCTTCGTCGAGCTCGCCCAGCAATTGCTGCACGAAGGCGCGGGACTCGACGCTGGTGTCGGGCTCCAATCCGGTGCGCTCGCCCGTGTCGACCGGGGGTGCTTCAGTGACGCGCTCGCGCACGTTGTAGGCGCGGCGGCGATGGTCCGACGCAGTGCGCAAGCAGATGGCATAGAGCCAGGTGCGCATGGAGGAGCGCCCCTCGAACTCGGGCAGCTTGCGGTGCACCGTGATGAAGACGTCTTGCGCCACGTCCTCCACGTCCGCTTCGGAGATGCCGAGGTGTCGCAAAGCGCGAATGACGTAGCGAGCGTGCTCATCGAAGAGGGTGCGCAGGCTCGGCGGGCTATCCACGGGCGGTTAACCTAGCCGAGCTGCACCCGATACGTGGAGCCAGCTGGTGGCATTTATTACCAGAGCGCTACTTCGACGCCGATCTCGCCGGCCAGGGTCACTGGACTAGGCTGGAAAAGCTCGACGGCGTTGTTGCCAGCCGAAGTGAAGCGATCGCGGATTAGCGGAATTTCCCCCCCCAGGTAGGCGCGCAGCGCCAGGGGCTTCCAGAGCACCTGCCGGGCCTCCGCGCCCAGGGAAAACGAGAATCCGAGCCGGGTGTCGGAGGCGTCGACGTCGAAGCCGTAGCCCTCGACCTCGAGCCAGCCGAGCTTCTGTCCGGCGCAGAAGCCCAGGCTGTTTTGCGGCGTGCTGAGCAGGCGTGGACAGAGTGCCAGCCCCGCGCGTAGCAGACGAAAGTGCGCGCCCGAGCTCGCGTCGCGGGCGGCGTCACTCGGCCAAAAGCCCTCCGCCTGAAGCAAGATGGGCGCGAAGCCGTGCAGCAAGAGCTGCAGCTGGAGCGCCAGCGCGGGGCTGACTTGCGGCAGCGGCCCCCACGCGGCTCCCACTGCCGCGCCGATCAGCGCGTGCCAGGGCTCGCGCGGCGCCACCACCTCCGGCGGGATCGTCAGAGGTGTCGGGGTGCGGGGAGGCGCGGCGGGAGCTGCGGCTCCATTTTTTTCCGCGTCGCTGGCTGCTGCGGCAGGCGGAGGCTCCGGCGGCTCGTCGACGAGCAGCGCCACTGACAGCGCCAGCGAATCGTCGAGCGCCGAGCAGTGTGACGAAGTGAGCAGCGAACGTGTGCCTCGCGAGCGGCCCTGCTCGTCGGCGAGCAGGATTTTGGCCTCGATGTCTTCGCCACGCTTGCTGAACGTCACGTCGACGCGCAGAGCCGCCTGCTCTGCCGGGACGAACACGCGCCGCTTCAGGCGGCGCTCGACCGCACTGCTCAGCTGCGCGTGCGTCGCACAGTCAGCCGTACCCTGTCCGTGCGTTACCGACAGGCTGACCAGCAGCGCTGCCTCCGTCAGCATGGCCAGCTAGCGTAGGACAATCACGGTCAGCATCTGATAAAAACGAGGCTCCACGCCCACCTAGGCCACCATGTCAGCAAAATCAGCCAAAGCTCGGGTTCGCCGTTCCGGCCCACTAGCCCAATTCCTTGCGCTCGGCACGCTGACACTCGGGGTCGCGCTGGCCTCCGGCTGCAGCGACGACGACGACCCGGCACCGACCAACACCGGGCGACCCTGCGCCAACGCCGACCAATGCTATCCGGACGTCGCGGACGGCGCGCTCGCGGGCGAGGCCCAATGCTTGGACCGCGTCGAGGGCGGCTACTGCACCCACCTCTGCACGCAAGACAGCGACTGCTGTGCTGCCGAGGGCGAATGTACGGGCAGCCACAGCGAGGTTTGTGCGCCGCTCGAATCCGCCGACGACATGTATTGCTTCTTGAGCTGCGAAGACGAGGACCTCGAGGACGCCGGCATCGATGACGCGGACCTGTACTGTAGCCAGTACGCGAGCTCCGCGTTTCACTGCCGCTCGACGGGCGGCGGCTCGGACAATCGCAAGGTGTGCCTGCCCTAGCGGCGCCGAAAGCTAGCCAGGTAGTAGCCGTCAGTGCCGTGCTGGCCGGGTAGCAAGCGTAGCGACGTCTTGCCGCTCGTCAGCTCGCTCGGCAGCTCCGGGGCGTCGAAGGGCGCGGGCTCCAGCACGTCACTGACCCGCGCCACGACGTCCTCACCCTCCTGACGCAGCACCGAGCACACGGCGAACACCACGCTGCCCCCAGGGCGCACGCGCGACGACGCCGAGCGCAAGATGGCTTCCGACAGCTCGCCCAGCCGCGCCGGGTCGCCGGGCCCGAGTCGGCGCAAGATCTCGGGACGGCGCCGCAACGTGCCAGTTCCACTGCAAGGAGCATCGACGAGCACGCGGTCGAAGTCCTGGGGTAAGCCGCCCTGACCGACGGTCCAGTCCACGGCGCGCGTTTCAATCTCCGGTAGCTGCAGGCGCTCTCGCTCCTCCGCCAGGGCCTGGAGTTTCTCCGGATAGAGATCGCAGGCCACCAGCCGGCCCTGACCCAGGCGCTCGGCCAGCAGGGTCGCCTTTTGCCCGCGGCCGGCGCAGGCATCCAGCACCTTCTCGCCTGCGCGAGCGCCGAGAGCCAGGCCCACCACCTGCGCGCCCTCTTCCTGAACAGTGAACGCGCCCTCGGCGTAGCCGGGCTTTTGGCGCGGATCGCCCTCCCCGCGCACCAGCCGCGCCACGGGCGAAACGCGCCCGAGCGTGAGCGCCTGCATCCAGTCCGGCTCGCTCACGCCAAGGCGGCGGCGCAGCCCGGTCACGCTTTCGGCGTTCAGCAGCGCGGTGGACTCCTCTTCACCAATGGCGCCCAGCAGCTCCGCCCACAACCAATCGGGTACCGCCTCGCGCAACGCCTGCGCCCAGCTCAGCTTCTCGCCCGTCCGCGCCAGCTTGCGTAGCACCGCGTTCGCGAAGCCGGCCACCCGCGGACCGCGGTCTCGCTTCACGCCCGTTACGGCCGCGTCGACGGCGGCGAACGCCGGCACGCGATCGAGCAGCAGGATTTGGTAGGCGGCGACCAGCAGCTGGGCCAGCACGCGCTCGTCGGAGACGCCCCGCGGCGCGTGTACGAACAGGCGCGCGCGCAAGGCAGGCTCGGCGCGCAGCGTGCCATAGCTGAGCTCGGTGGCCAGTGCGCGCTCGCGCGGATCGAGCTGCGGATGGCGGCGAAGCTCGGCGTCGAGCGTGGCCGACACGTACGCCGCGTCGACCAGCACGCGCTCCACGACCCTGGCGGCGATGCTGCGCGCGTCGGGTAACACGGGCCGAGCGTCAGCCAGAAATCCCGCCAATCTGCCCGCGGATCACGTCCCAGCGCTTCTCGACGTCGTTCTTGAACGCGATCGCCATCAAACCCAGCAGGATGGCCATGCCGACGATGTGCGCGATCTCGCGCGTGCGCAGCGGCAAGGGCTTACGCAGCACGCCTTCGATGGCGAAAAACAGCAGGTGCCCGCCATCCAGCACCGGGATGGGCAGCAGGTTGAGCAGGCCCAGGTTGATGCTGAGCAGCGCCATCACCCACACCAGGTGGTCCGCACCCTTGCGGCCCTCCTCGCCAGCGACCTCGTAGATGGCGATCGGACCGGACAGCGACTTCAAGCTCAGTCGACCTTGCAGCAAGCGCACGATGCCGACCAACGTGAAGCGCGTGACGTCGATTGTCTCTTGCACCGCTTTCTCCAGCGCGTAGCGGATTGGAGTCGGGTGCTCCACGCGCTGGTCCGGGGCGAGCGGGATCCAGTGCTGCATCGGGATGATGTAGCGCGATACGGCTTGACCGTGCTCGTCGGTGTAATCCTCACGCCTGATTTGGAACGTGCCGGAGCGCACGCGCCCGTCGCGGGCAGCCTGGAAATCCAGGCGATGCGCCTTGTCGGGCTCGGCCAGCACGCGCTCACAGAAGGTCGACCAGGCCGGCACCTCTTGCTCGTTCAAGCGCAGAATTTTGTCGCCGGGGCGCAAGCCCGCCTTATACAGGTAAGAGTCCTGCGGCACGATCGAAAGGTAGAGATCGGCCAGCTCGATGCCGGCCCGCTCGAACAGCGTGCTGCCCGCGGGGTCGGGCGTGAGCGCCACCACGCCGGACTCGAACACGGCCATGTCCGCCAGTCCGCCCAGCGCATCCGGCACCCCTACCGGTCGCAGGTAGGTGACGGGCAGCGTCTCGCCCGCGTTCTCGCTCAGCGCGTTCGTGAGATCCATGAAGCGACGCACCGGCATGCCGCCGACGTTGGTGATGACGTCGAACGTGCGCAGGCCCGCGCGGTACGCCGGCGAGTCCGGGTTCGGCACGCCGATGACGGCAGCGGGCGCGCTCGGCTGAATGCCGACCGTGCCCACGCGCTGCGTGATGTCGAGCTCGCTCTGTTTGACGTCGAGCTCGCGCTGCTCGACCGTCTCGCGCGTGGTGATCTCGACGTCGACGTGGCGATTGTCGCGAAATACCGTAAATTTGAGGAGCTTGGCCGGGCTCGAGCCGATGATGCGCTTGACCTCGTCGAAGGTGCCGACCTCCTGACCGTCGATGGCCATGATGCGATCACCCGCGCGCAGCTTGCCGTCGGCGGGATGGTTGGGCAGCACGATGCCGACCGTGGGCGGCAAGAACGGGCCATCGCCCACGAACACCGCGAAGTAGAGCAGCACGGGGAAGATCAAGTTCATGACCGGCCCCGCCAGCACGATCACGATGCGCTTGGGCAGCGGCAGTGACTCGAAGGTGCGTCGCCGATCTTCGGGCAACACCACGTCGGTCTTGGACGCCTCCAGCATGCGCACGTAGCCGCCCAGGGGCAAAAGCGAGATGCAGTACTCGGTCTCGCGGCCACGCAGCTTCAGCACCTTGGGGCCGAAGCCCAAGCTGAAGGTCAGCACCTTCACCCCGAACGCCTTGGCGAACAGAAAGTGCCCCAGCTCGTGCACGAAGATCAGCGAGCTGACGAGGATGATGAAGTAGAGGAGATCCATGCAGGCGGGCCGCGCCTCGCGACGGAAACGAGGCCGACGGCCGGTCGAAACCGGGCCTAGGCAGAAGGCGGCCGGACCGTAGCACCAGCCCACCACCTCGCAAAATCACCCGCGCAGCACTCCTGGATTGTAGCGGCGCGGGCCGGCTGCGTAGCATGGCAGCCATGACCGCCGTCAGCGCGCGCCGAGCGAGCACGTCCGAGATCGCTCTCAGCCAATTGATGTTACCCGAGCACGCCAACGGGCTGGGCAACGTGCACGGCGGGGTGATCCTGAAGATGGTGGACGAGGCCGGAGCCATCGTCGCCATGCGCCACGCGCAAGCGCCGTGCGTGACCGTCGCCATCGACTCGATGACCTTCAAGCAGCCGGTCCACGTTGGCGAGCTGCTGATGTGCAGGGGGCGCGTCACCTACGTGGGCAAGAGCTCGATGGAGGTGCAGGTATCGGTGCACGCCGAGAACTTGCTCACGGGTCAGGTCACGCACACCAACTCGGCCTACGTCGTTTACGTCGCGCTCGGCCCCGACGGCAAAGCCACCGCTGCGCCGCCGCTCGAGCTCGACACCGAAGACGACAAACGCATCTTCGCCGAAGCCGCCGAGCGCCAACGTCGCCGCACCGCCAAATAGCGCGCGAGATCTTTCACAGGAAGGGTGGAAGATTAGCAGCGGTGGGGGCGCAGCATCATCAGCGCCCTCGCGTTGCCGTGATCCGCAGCGTGACCAAATTGGGTAGAGCGACGCGAGCGCCGATACGGCTGGGCGCCCCCACTCACTCTTCCATCCTTCCACCCTTCCTGTGAAATCCGGAACCAGGCCGCGGTCGCGATTTCGGCAACTGGCCCCGGCACGAGGTCCCGGATCGCATTCCGTCAATGTTTCCGAATAGTTACGTTACGTAGCATGCACATTGCGGGGGATGCGACTACGTTCCCCGCCAACATCACATGCTGACCTGGGTAGCCAAGAAGCTGTTCGGCACTTCCAACGAGCGCGCCGTGCGCCGCATGCAGCCGATCGCGCAAGCCATCAACGCGCTCGAGAGCAAGATGCAGAAGCTCTCTGACGCTGAGCTGCAGGCCAAGACTGCGGAGTTCAAGCAGAAGCTGGATAACGGCGCCACGCTCGACGACCTGCTGATCGAGGCGTTCGCGGCGCTGCGCGAAGCCAGCAAGCGCGTGCTCAAGATGCGCCACTACGACGTGCAGTTGATGGGCGGCATGGTCCTGCACAAGGGCTCGATCGCCGAGATGCGCACCGGTGAAGGCAAGACGCTGGTGGCCACCTTGCCAGTGTACCTGAACGCGCTCGAAGGCAAGGGCGTGCACCTGATCACGGTCAACGACTACCTGGCCACGCGCGACGCCGAGTGGATGGGACGCCTCTACAAATGGATGGGGCTGTCGATCGGCACGATCGTGAACCAGCAGGAGGATCACGAGAAGCGCGCCGCTTACAAGAGTGACATCTGCTACGGTCAGAACAACGAGTTCGGCTTCGACTACCTGCGCGACAACATGAAGGGCTCGGCCCTGGAATATGCGCAGCGCCAGCTCAACTTCGCCATCGTCGACGAAGTGGACTCGATTCTGATCGACGAGGCGCGCACGCCGCTGATCATCAGCGGCGCGGCCGAAGCGGCCAGCGAGAAGTACAAGGCCCTGAACGAGATCGTTTCGCGCCTGAAGAAGGACGAGCACTTCAACGTCGACGAGAAGGGCTTCAGTGCCACGCTCACCGACGAGGGCGTCGAGACCGCCCAGAAGCTGATCGGCATCAAGAACCTGTACGATCCGGTCAACGTGCAGGCGCTGCACATCCTCAACCAGTTGCTGCGCGCGCACGCCCTGTACAAGCGTGACCAGCACTACATGGTGTCGCAGGACGGCAAGATCCTGATCATCGACGAGTTCACCGGCCGCGTGCTGGCCGGCAGGCGCTGGAGTGACGGCTTGCACCAGGCGGTCGAGGCCAAGGAGAACGTGCGGATTCAGGAAGAGAGCCGCACCATGGCCACCATCACCTTCCAGAACTTGTTCCGCATCTACAAGAAGCTGGGCGGCATGACCGGCACGGCTCAGACCGAGGCGCAGGAGTTCAGCTCCACCTACAAGCTCGACGTGGTCGAGATTCCGACCAACAAGAACGCCGTGCGCCAGGACGACCACGACGTCGTCTACAAGACCGAACGCGAGAAATTCAACGCGCTGACGCGCGACATCGTTCAGCACCACGCCGAAGGTCGGCCGATCCTGGTCGGCACGACCAGCGTCGAGAAGAGCGCAGCGATCAGCCGCATTCTCACCAAGAAGAAGATTCAGCACGCGGTCTTGAACGCCAAGCACCACGAGAACGAGGCCTTCATCGTGGCCCAGGCCGGGCGCAAGGGCGCGATCACGGTCTCGACCAACATGGCCGGTCGCGGCACCGACATCATGCTCGGCGGCAACGCCGAAATGATCGCGCGCATGGATTTCAAGAAGCAGAACCGCGACGCCGACACGGAGCCCGAGGCGCTGGCCGAGCTGATCACGCGCTACGAGGGCGAGTGCAAGACCGAGCACGACCAGGTCGTGGAGCTCGGTGGGCTTCACATCATCGGCACCGAACGCCACGAGTCACGCCGCATCGACAACCAGCTGCGCGGTCGCGCCGGACGTCAGGGTGACCCGGGCTACAGCAAGTTCTACCTGTCGCTCGAAGACGACCTGATGCGCATCTTCGCCGGTGACCGCGTGAAGAACTTGATGGATCGCATGGGCATGCCCGACGACGAGCCGATCGAGCACCCGCTGGTCACGCGCAGCATCGAGAACGCGCAGCGCAAGGTCGAGGAGCGCAACTTCGACATCCGCAAGAACCTGCTCGAGTACGACGACGTGATGAACGCGCAGCGCAAGACCGTCTACTCGCTGCGCCAGCAGCTGCTGCTGGGCCGCTACCAGCCCGAGGAGGTCGACGACGCCGGCAAGGTGACGGGCGAAACCCGCGCCATCCCGCTGGACGAGCAGATCGCAGACAAGGTGCGACCGGTCGTGGGCCAGCTGGTGGGCGGCTACTGCGACCCGCCGCTGGCGCCCAAGAAGGTCGACGGCAAGCTGATTCCGCTCGAGGCGGCCGACTTCGAGAAGGCCGAGAAGATCGTGGAGCTGCCCTCGCTGCAGCACGACGTCTATCAGACCTGGGGCGTCAAGCTCGAGGTCGAGGGCCGCAAGAACCTGACGCCGTCGCAGGTCTACGGCGAGCTGTACGAGGCGGTGCCGCGCGGTCTTTCCGAGCAGCGCGAGCGCGTCTTGGATCTGATCGATCGCGTGCTGTCGGCGATGGTCGAGGAGAGCTGCCCCGAGAACAAGCCGGCCGAGGAATGGGATTGGAACGGCCTCACGGCTGCGTTCAAGGAGCACTTCCAGCAGGACATGCCCAAAGAGGCGCACGACCTGGGCGACCCCGGCATGCTGGTGCGCGAGCTGTACACGGCCGCCGAAGGCATCTTCAAGAAGCGCGAGCAAGAGGTCGGCGTCGAGCTGTTCCTACGCATCTTCCGCTTCGTGTACACCGAGCAGATCGACGAGGCTTGGGTCGACCATCTGTCGAACATGGAGCACCTGCGGGACGGCATCGGCCTGCGCGGCTACGGCCAGCGCGATCCCAAGACCGAGTACAAAAAAGAGGGTTTCAACCTGTTCTTGAACATGATGGCCAAGGTGTCGAGCACCGTCCTGGTCAAGCTGTTCGAGGTGCAGATCCAGCGCCAGGACGAGATCGCTGCGCTGGAGGCCGAGGCGGAGGCCCGTCACCACGCCGAGCTGGAGCAGGCAGTCGCGCGTCACCCGGGTGAAGAGACCGACGACCAGGTGGCGGCGCTGGCGCAGCTCCAGCGCATTGCAGCCGGTCAGGCGCCCTCGCCGCAGCAGCCAGCCAAAGCCGCGCCGCGCATCGGCCGCAACGATCCGTGTCCGTGCGGCTCGGGCAACAAGTTCAAGAAGTGCCACGGCGCGCTGCTCGAAGAAGAGGGCGCCGACGACGAAGCGGAAGAAGAGCAGCCGCGGGCGTGATCATCGAAGTCGAGGGCCTGACCAAGGATTACGGCACCGTCGTTGCGGTGCGGGACGTGTCCTTCTCGGTCGGACGCGGCGAAGTGGTCGGCTTCCTGGGGCCGAACGGCGCTGGCAAGAGCACGACCCTGCGCATCCTGGCCGGGTTCTTGGGCGCGACGTCGGGCCGGGTGCGGATCAACGGTCACGATATCGGCGTCGACTCGCTCGCGGCGCGGGCATCGCTCGGCTACATGCCGGAGGCGGCGCCGCTCTATCCCGAGCTCAGGGTGCGAGAATACCTGGAATTTCGCGCCCGACTGAAGCGAGTGGCACGCGGCAAGCGCGGCTCGGCCGTGACGCGGGCGGTCGAGCGAGCGCGCCTGTCGGACATGACCGAGACCACCATCGGCCACCTGTCGAAGGGTTACCGCCAGCGCGTCGCGCTGGCCGACGCGCTGCTGGCCGATCCTCCCCTGCTCATCCTCGACGAGCCGACGGCCGGGCTCGATCCGAACCAGGTGCGTGAGGTGCGCGCGCTGATCCGAGAGCTCGCCGAAGAGCACACCGTCTTGCTCTCGACCCATATCCTGTCGGAGGTGGCAGCGACCTGCGAGCGTGCGCTGGTGATCCACCGCGGCCGGCTGGTGGCGCAAGGCACCCTGCAGGAGCTTTCGCGGGGACGCCGCTCGCAGGCGCTGCTGCTGCTCGTTCGCGATCCCGAAGGTCGCGCCGATGCCCTGCTGGAGGGCTCGCCGGGCGTGAGCCACGTCGAAGCGCTGGCGGACGAGGCCGGACGCACGAAGCGGCGCGTGATCTTGAGCGAGGACCAAGAGCCTGGCGCCGCGGCTGAACGCCTGGTGCGAGCGCTGGTGCTGGCCGGGCTCGACGTCGCGAGCGTGACGGCCGAGGCAGCCAGCCTGGAGCAGGTGTTCGCCGAGCTCACGCTCGATGAAGAAGTGCCGGCATGAGCGGATTTCTAGCGATTTTCAGGCGCGAAATGCTGACCTTGTGGGTCACGCCGCTGGCCTGGGTGCTGCTCGGCGTATTCCTGATCCTGCAGGGCGGCATCTTCTATTCGATCGTCGTGCACTTCGCGAGCTTCGCCGAGCTCTCGATCGACGAAGGACCGCTGGGCGCCTACTTCGGACAGAGCTCGGTGTTTCTGCTGATCACGCTGCTGCTGGTCTGCCCGGCGCTGAGCATGCGCCTGCTGGCCGAAGAACGGCGCAGCGGCACCATCGAGAGCCTGCTGACGGCGCCGGTTGGCGCGGCCGGCGTGGTGCTCGGCAAGTACGCCGCCGCGCTCTGCACTTACGTGCTGCTGTGGCTGCCCACGCTGCTGTACGTCGTCATCTTGCGCAAGACCGGCCATGTCGATTGGCTCGTGGTGCTATCGAGCTACCTCGGCCTACTGCTGGTCGGGGCGCAGTACCTGGCCATCGGCATCCTGTCGAGCTCGCTCAGTCGTAGCCAGTTCGTCGCGCTGCTGATCACGGTGCTGCTCGAGTTCGGCCTGTTCGTGCTCGGTATCGGCGAGTACCTGTTCGATCCCGGACCGCTACACAGCCTGTGCGCCTACGTGTCGCTTGCGGGCCACATGGAGGACTTTTCGAGGGGCATCGTCGACACGCGGCGCCTGCTTTACGACCTTTCGCTGGCCGTTTTCTGCCTATTTTTGACGGTCAGGGTCGTCGACTCCTGGAGGCGCGCGTGAAGGCCTGGTCGCGCAGCTTGCCTTGGGTCGGCGCGCTGGCGGCGGCGCTGCTATTGGTCAACGTCAACGTGCTCGGCGCGCGCTGGTACCAGCGCTGGGATTTCACCTCCGAGCGACTGTACACGCTGTCGCAACCGACGCGCGAGCTGCTCGCCGCACTGCGCACGCCGGTGGACGTGGTGGTGCTGCTGGGCAAGGCCGATCCGCTCGCGCTCGGCGTGCGCCACATGCTCGAAGCCTACGGCGCCCAAACACGCCAGCTGCGCGTGCGCTACGTCGACCCCGATCGCAGTCCAGCGGAGCTGCTGGCTCTGCAGCAGAAGTATCAGATCCTCGCCGGCAAAGCCGACGACGGGCGCGTCGTCACCGACGCCGCGCTGATCGTGTCACAGCTCGACGAGCGCGGTGCCGAGCGACACTGGTTCGTCACGGCCGAAGAGCTGGTGCGCTTCGACGAGGAGTCGGGGCGCTCGCGTCCGACCCTGGAAGCGGCGCTGTCGGGAGCGCTGGTCAGCGTGCTGCGCCCCGCAAAGGCCAAGCTGTGCTTCGCCACGGGTCAGCGCGAGCCCACGCTCGAGGATCAGGGGCCCGAGGGCCTGAGCGAGCTGAAGCAGCGTTTGCTCAAGAACAATTTCGAGGCCGAAAGCGTGGACTCCAGCTCGCCTCGGGCTAGCTACGACGGCTGCGCCGCCCTGTTGGTCGTCACGCCCGAGCTCGAGTTCGGTGCCGACGACGCGCAGCGCATCGCCGCCTACGTGCGCGCCGGCGGCAGTGCAGTGCTGCTGCTCGCCCCCAGCGCGGACGAGGGGCAGCTGCTGCGACCAACGGGACTCGAGCCGGTGCTCGAGCTGGCCGGCGTCAGGCTGGGGCGCGACGTCGTGCTCGAGCACGACCAGGCCGTGCGCTTGCCGCGCGGCAACGGCGAGGCGTTTTTCGCCAAGCTGCGCGCGCACGCCGTGACGCGCGGCGTGCTGCACGAGGACGACAAACTGTCGTCGCGGGTGCTGGTCGTGCAGGCGCGTTCGCTCGATGCCAGCGGCGGAGCGACCCTGCTCATGACCAGCAGCGACCAGGCTTCGGCGGTCGAGAACCTGTCCTGGCTGCTCGAGCCGGCCCGTCTGGATGGCGCTGTGCGCAAGAGCTACGGTCTGGCGGCTGCGCGCGAGCTGGCAAAGCCTGCCGGCAGCGACCGGCCGCACGGCGCTCGGCTATTCGTCAGCGGAGCCAGCAATTTGGCCTGGAATCGCAATTTCCAGGATCCCGCGCTGTACGGCAATCGGCGCCTGCTCGAAAACGCCATCAGCTGGGTGGCGGCGCGGCCCAGCATGATCAGCGTGCCCGAGAAAGAGCAGCGCGAGGTCGGGCTGTCGCTGAGCGATGAATCCATCGACGAAGTGCTGCGCTACGTGCTCTTGTACATGCCGGCTTCGGCAGGCCTGATCGGCGCGTTCGTGCTGCTGCGTCGGCGCAACCTCGAGCGCCGCTCACGCCGCGCTCCGAGCGAGAGCTGAGCATGCGGCGACAGCTGCTCGTCAACGGCTGCTTGCTCGCGCTCGCGCTTGGCACGCTGGGCGTGGTGTGGGCGACGCGCGATGCCCCGACCACCTCCGAGCTCGCCGCGCGCAAGGACAAGCTGCTTCCGATCTGGAACAAGCAAGCCGTGACGCGACTCGAGCTGCGACGCCCCGGCGCAAGGCTCGAGCTGTTGCGCAGCCCGAGCAGCGGCGTCGAGGGCGACTTTCGCATCGCGCACCCCTGGCCGGAGCGCGCGGACATCGCGACCGTGAGCGCCTTGCTCGGCTCGCTCGGCCTGGCGACGGCGCTGCGCAGCTCCCCGGACGTGAGCCTCGAGCAAGCCGGCCTCACCAGGCCAAGCCTCGAGATTCACTTGGAAATGTCCGGCACAGCGCTCGACCTCGCGCTCGGCGGCAGCGCCCCCGCCCCGCCCGGAGCGCGCTACGCCCGGCTGCGCCAGCAGGGCGGAGCCAGCCAAACCTACGTCGTGAGCCAGGGGCTGGTGAGCGAGCTGGACGTACCGTTCGACAAGTTTCGAGAAACCCGACTGGTCGAGTACGGGCGCAGCGACATCCGCGAGCTGGAGCTCGGCTCCGCCTTGGGCCAAAGCCAGCTGGTCCAGCGCGACCACGGCGTGTTCTTCGTCAAGACGCCGCGCGGCAGCGAGCTGGGCGATCGAGCGCGCATCGAGCGCATGCTGACGGCGCTGGCACGCCTGGCGAGCGAACAGTTCGTGGAGCCGGAGCTGGCGCGCGCGGCGCTCGCTCGAGACGCCGTGAAGGTGGTGCTCCGACCCAAGAGCGAGCCGGACGTCACGCTCACCCTGGGGGGAGCCTGCCCGGCACCTGGGCCAGCAGCTGGACAAGCGCTCGCGCTACGTGAGCAGCCGCAGCGCAGTCCCAAAGCAGGTTGCATCCCGAGCGAGCTGGTCGAAGCGTTTCGAGTCTCGACGGCCGAGCTCGTCGCGAGCACGCCATTTGCCGCGCGCCCCGACGAGGTGGAAGAGCTGAGCCTCACCGACGGCAGCTCCAAGCTCGACCTGGCTCGCAAGGAGCGCGCCTTCGTGCTGCGCGCCCCGCAGCAGGCCGACGTCGCGCTCGAAGCGGGCAACGAGCTGATCGCCGCCATCGTAGGCGCCAAGGCACAGCGTGAGCTCGAGCCCCGCTTGGCGGCGCTTGGGCTCGAGCCGCCCGCAGGCGAGGTGACGCTGCGCATCTCCGGCGACGACGCCGGACGCACCGAGCGGGTGCTGGTCGGCAAGGCGCGGGCGGACGGCTCGCTGTGCGTGAAGCGCGAAGCGGACGGGGTGGTGCTCTGCCTCGACGCTCAGGCGGCGCGCGCCTTTCACCCCGAGCCTACGCTGCTCAAGCCGCTGCAGCTGCTCGCCGTCGCGCCCTCACAGCTGGCCGGGCTCGACCTCGACACCCCGAGCCTGCGGCAGCGACTGGTGCGCGACAGCAGCGGGGGCTACACGCTGACCGAACCGAGCGGCTTCCGCCACGACGGCGCCCTGGTGGCCGACGTGGTGCAGGCGCTGGGCTCGCTTCGCGCCGAGCGCTGGGTCGCCGCGCAGGACGACGGCAGCCACGGCCTCGCCACGCCTCGCTTGCGAGCCAGGCTGGAGCTGGTGAGCGGCGCTGCTGCGCGCGAGCTTACGGTGGGCGCCGCCACGCAAGGCGGCTACTTCGCGAGCTTGAGCCCCGACCCGGGCGTGTTCGTGCTGGCGCGGTCGGCGCTCGAGAATCTCGAATTGCCGCTGATCGATCGCTCGCTGTGCCCGGTCGACGAACCCTCGCTCGAGCGTATCGAGCTTTCGATGGGCACGCGCCACGCCCTGCTCACACGCCAGGGCGACGTGTGGAGCGGCGAGGGGCTGGATGGCTCGCGCGCTCAGGCGCTGGCCGAAACTGCCCAGGCGCTGCGCGCCGAGCGCGCGCTGCACCTCGGCGCCGAAAGGCCCGAGGAAGGCTTCGCGCGACCGAGCCTGGTCGTGGAGCTCGTCGCGGCCGGGGGCAAGCGCACGCAGCTGCGGCTGGGCGCGCGCACCCAGCTCGAGGACGAAGCGCTGGTTTTCGCGCGACTCGACGGCGTGGACGCCACCTTCGCGCTCGCCCTCGATACCGCACGCGCCCTGCAGGCGTTCTGAGCCGGCCCGGCTCGTGGCGAGCACCTGGGGATCAACAGGGAGGCGGGGAGGCGGGGAGGTTCTTGTTGTTCGAGCTGCGCGCTACCGCGCGGCGACCGGCTCAGAAGGCTTGCAGGGCGCGCGCGGTATCGAGGGCGAGCGCGAAGGTGGCGTCAACGCCGTCGAGTCGCGCGAAAACCAGCGCTTCGTCCTC
>DATDEV010000846.1:0-5968 GCA_036522995.1 Polyangiaceae bacterium | reverse complement strand
GCGCGACAGAACCAGCGAGTGCGGACAGCGATACGCGAAGCGATGCTTTCATAAAGGTAACCTCCAGGGGCCGATAACGGTAAGCCGGCAGCGCTCTGCAGGCTGGTCGAACCTACCGCGGAATCGCGGTCAGTGCCAGATAGGCCACGCCGGCTCCCGCACGCACCTCACCGCCCTGGTCAAGGCTGGTGTGGCGGCTAGCCCAGGTTCACTTCGGGTAGATGATCTTGTCGCAGTTGGTGAACGCGATCGAGGTGTCGATGCGAAAATGCGAGGCATTGGTGTGGCGCTCCGCGTGGAAAAGATCCAGCGGGTAGCTTTGACCCACGACCAGCCCGAGGTTGGTCTCCTGCTCCGGGAGGTTGATGGTGCGGCTCTTCTCGGGATGCAGGCCGCCGAGGTCGATGCCCAGGTGGCCGTTGACGAACACCCACAGGTCGTCGTCACCGGTGAAGGTGAAGGTTTCGTTGCCCTGGTAGGTGAATGTCGTGTGAAGCTCGAAGGTGAACCCGAAGTTGTGTCCGCCGTTCATGGCTCCGTCCTGGAAGCCCTGTCCATCGATCGGGAAGAACGCGCCGTTGTCGTATGACGAAATGCCGTTGCCGACCGGCTGAAGCATCAGGGTGAACTCGACGGGCTGATTGACGCCATCGACGTTGCGATACCACTCGTCGAATCGCGCCTTGTTGGTGGTCTGCTGTCCGTAATCCGGGTGGATCAGTGGCTGGTCCGCGGCAGGCTTGTAAACCGGCTTGTTGTCCACCAGCATGTCCTGGACGATGCCTTCCGACGCGTCCCTACCCGCAAAGGCCTCGAAGTCCGGGTGACCGTCGGGCTCGTTCGAGCCTTTGAAGTCGCGCACCAGCCCGGTCATCACCGGCCGGCACTTACCATTCTCGTCAACAGCGCTGCCATTGCCCCCACCAGTGCCGGAGCCGTTGAGGCTTCCGCCCAGGTTGAGATTCGGCTGATCCAGAGCTAGGCCCTTACCGGCGCCTGATCCGTCGACGAGGCTGTCGTCCGAACTACCACCACAGCCGATGCTGCAGAGGCCCAAGACCAAAAGCGGGGTGATGCGGGGTAGAGTCATTTCAAGGGTCTCCAATAAGCTAAAGCAGAGGGATTTCTGTAGTTAGCTAACGGCTGACAGCTGACGGAAGTTTACTCTAGGGATTAGTCGCGCGCTCGCCTCTCCCTGAGCGGTCCCGCAGCACTCCACGCACTGAGAGTAGAAATTTCTACCAGGGGCGGTTCTGGCGCCCGGCTCGGCCTTCCCTCAGCCTGCCCTCTCTCAGCTATCCAGGCTCGCCCGCAAGAACCAGCCATGCTTCTCGAACTCGCTGACGACCGCCGTGAGCAGGTCGACCGTGTCGGTGTCCGCCGTCCCTTCGGCAACGCGTCGCGACTCGCGACAACCGACCAGGTAGGCCTCGATGCGATCGGCCAGCAGCTTGACGTGCTCGAGGTCGCGTGTGGTCTCCTGCGGGTACTCGTTGATCTTGGAGTGCGTGGCCACATGCCGGGCTGTCCCGAATGCCTTGCCGCCCAGGGTGACGGCGCGCTCTGCGATGGCGTCGTTGTGAACGGCAAGCCCAACCGCGAAGGTCTCGAACAGTGGATGGAGAGCTGCGAAGCCCGGCCCTTTGATGTTCCAGTGCGCGACCTTGATCTGGCTGTGTAGGTCGAGACCATCGGCCAGCCGCTCGTTGAGCGTCGCGGCGACGGTCTGGCGTGCGCTTTCGGATAGGTGACTCGGGCTTTTGTACATGGCTGACTCGCTCAGCGTCGTGCGGCGCGACGACCGCGCAGCACGACCTGGTATTCACGCACGTCGAAGCCGCGTAGCGCCTCGACATGCTTGACCTGCAACGCTTCCCACGGAATATCGACGATGCTTTGCGTGTCGTCGTCGATGAAATGGTGATGCGCCGACAGCTTGGGATCGAAAACGACCCTGCCTTCCGCCAGCACCAGCTCGCGCAATAGGCCTTTTTCGACGAACAGATTGAGCGTGTTGTAGACGGTGGCGCGCGATAGCATCGGAAAGCGCTCCTTCACCCGCGCCCAAACCTGGTCGGCCGAAGGATGATCTTCGGTCGCGAGCACGTAGTCGGCCACTGCCACGCGCTGGGCCGAGGGCTGGATCCCGACTTGCTCGAGGACGTCGACGACGTTGCCACTCATCTGTTTAGACTAAGTCTAACCGTGGACAGCGTCAAGGCCGCGGCTGCAGTTTTCAGACGGCGTCCAGGGCGTCCTGGAAGTCGCGCAGCAGATCGCGGTGATCTTCGACGCCGATCGAGACCCGCACCAGGCCTTCCCCGATGCCGTAGCGGCTCAGCTCGTCGCTCGACATCTCGGAGTGCGTGGTGGTGCGCGGGTGGCAAGCGAGCGTCTCGACCCCGCCCAGGCTGACGGCGTTGCGCGCGATGCGCAGGCGCCGCAAGAAGTCGAACGCAGCGCTGCGCCCACCCTTCAAATCCAACGCGAACACAGCGCCGGGAAAGCGGGACTGCTCGTCGCGAATCCGGATCTGCTCGGGATCGGTGAACAAGTCCGGGTAGTACGCTGTCTTGACCTGCGGGTGCGTGGCGAGCTGGGCCACGATGCGCGCTGCGTTCTTGCTTTGACGCGTCATTCGAAGCTCGACCGTGGGCAGCCGACTGTCGAGGATCCAGCACTCGTCGGGCTGCAGGATGTTGCCCAAGATCGCGCGCATACCGCGCAGGCTCGCGATCAGCGTCGCGTCGCTGCCCATCACCACGCCGGCCAGGATGTCGCTCTGACCGGCCAGGTACTTGGTCGCCGAGTAGACGCTGAGATCCGCGCCGAGGTGCAGCGGATGCTGAAAGACCGGACCCAAGAAGGTGTTGTCGACCGCCACCAGCGGGCGCTGGCCGCCCTGGCGCGCGCCCGCTGCCTTCGCTGCCTGCGCGATGTCGGTCATCACCAGCGTGGGGTTGGCGGGCGTCTCGAGGAAGATCAGACGCAGGTCCGGCGTTTCCGCGATGGCGCGCACGAGCGCGGCCGTGTCGCCCGCCGGCACCGGCACGGCGCGCAAGCCGAGCGGCTCGAGGAATTGGTGAATCAGGTGCTGCGTGCCGCCGTAGATGGGCGTGGTGTAGATGAACGCCGAGCCTACGGGGCATAGCACCAAGAACAGCGTCGAAATCGCGGCCATACCCGAGTTGAAGACGGCCGCTTCCTCCGCGCCCTTTTCGAGGGGCACGAGCTGGTCTTCCAAGATCTCGGCATTGGGGTGCGACAGGCGCGAGTAGATGAGGTCGACGCTCTCCCCTTCGGCCGGCTTCGAGCGCCCCAGCGCAATCGCGAACGCACGCTCAGCGGCTTCGGGGCTCGAAAACACGTAGGTGGAGGAGCGAAACACGGCGGGTCGGGCCGAGCCGACCGACAACCGCGGATCGAAGCCGCGCGTCAGGACGGCGGTGGGAGGACGCACCAGGTAAGGGATTTTTTCGCGCGCCATTCGGAGAGCACTCTGCCTGAAAGTACCACGGTTGTCGCTTCGCTGCTCCGAGATTACGGTCCGCTCCCATGGAGTCCCGCGAGCCCAGCGCGCAGCATGCCCTGCCTCTGGCCGTGAACTTCGCATGGCTCGTGCGTT
This sequence comes from Polyangiaceae bacterium, assembly GCA_036522995.1. Classification (GTDB taxonomy): domain Bacteria; phylum Myxococcota_A; class Polyangia; order Polyangiales; family Polyangiaceae; genus PMG-095. Next base: position 2,343 of record DATDEV010000846.1, on the reverse strand, counting down.
TGCGCTTTGGTGCGGTGCTGGGCCAGCTGAGCGTGATCGCCGCGGTGAGCTTCGCGCTCGCGATTCGGCTGCCGCTCCTGCAGCTCGGCGGCGTGCTCCTGCTCGAGCTGGTGCTCAACGCCTGGGCGCTGTGGCGCTTGCGCCAATCGCGGGAGCAGGCACGCCCGATCACGCCTTGGGACGTGACGTTCGGAGTCGGAGCAGACCTGATCCTGTTCTCGCTGCTGCTCTACTTCAGCGGTGGACCGGCCAACCCGTTCAGTTTTCTGTACCTGATTCACATCGCCCTGGCGGCCGTGGTCCTGCCGCCACGGACCAGCTTCGCGCTCGTCGCGTGCGCGCTCGGCTGCTCGCTGGGCTTGTTCTGGGTGCACGTGCCGTTGCCGCACGATCACGGGCGCCATGAGCACGAGTACAGCTGGCACATGCGCGGCATGTGGGTGGCGTTCGGGCTCGCCGCCACGTTCATCGTTTACTTCATCCAGCGCGTGCTGCGTGAGCTGCGCGCCATCGAGGAGCAGCTCGCCACCTCGCGTGAGCGAGCGACGCGAGGCGACGCCGTGGCAGCGCTCGCCATGCTGTCAGCGGGGGCGGCGCACGAGCTGGCTTCCCCGCTGTCGACGATCGCGCTGGCGTCCGGCGAGCTATTGCGGCGCTTGCCGGTCGGTCCGGACGCGGCTGCGGCGCGCGACGACGTGCTGCTGATCAAGAGCCAGGTCGAGCGTTGTCGGGCCATCCTCGATCAACTGGCCAGCGAGGCTGGCCAGGCCAAGGGCTCCGGCTTCGGCACGCTTGGCTGGCGCGCGATCCTGGAGCGAGGCCTGGCCGGCTTCGACCGCTCCCGGCTCGAGCTAGCCACTCCCGAAGCCGACGAGCCGCTGCTCACCGGCTCGCTGAGCGCCATAGCGCAGGCCCTACGCAACCTGGTCAGCAACGCCCTCGACGCCAGCGGGCCGGATGGCGCCGTGCAGCTGGGGGTGGACGCGCGGCCGGGCGAGCTATCGTTCACGGTACGCGACGCCGGCTCGGGCATGACAGCGGCGGTGCTGGCCCGCGCCACGGAGCCCTTCTTCACGACCAAGCCGCGGGGCCAAGGCATGGGGCTGGGCTTGTTTCTGGCGCAGAGCGTGGCCGAGCAGATGGGCGGACAGCTCGAGCTGACATCCGAAGCAGGGCGCGGTACGCGCGCGCGCCTGGTGTTTCCGCTGCCTGCGACAAAGGGTCGCATGGGCGCCATGCCGCCGCTCACCCAGACTGGCGACGCCCATGGCTGACACGAGCGACGCCAGGCCCACGCTGCTGGTCGTGGAAGACGACGACGCGCTGCGCACGCGCCTGGTGCGCGCCTTTGCCGAGCGCGGCTTTCTGGCGCAGGGAGCGGCCACGGCCAGTGAAGCGGTGAGTCTCAGCGAAGACGCACCCGAGTACGCGGTGGTCGACTTGCGCATCGGTGACGAATCGGGCTTGGCGGTGATCCGAACGCTGCTGGCCAACGATCCTGCCACTCGCATCGTCATGCTCACCGGCTACGGCAGCATTGCCACCGCGGTCGAAGCCATGCGGCTCGGCGCCGTGCACTACCTGACCAAGCCCGCCGACGCCGATGAAATCCTCAGCGCGCTGCGCCACGGCGAAGCCAATGACGCCTCGATTGCCCCCGTCGGAGAGCCCCTGTCGCTGGCGCGTGCCGAATGGGAGCACATCAATCACGTACTGATGAACGTCGCCGGCAACATCTCGGAAGCCGCGCGACGCCTCGGCCTGCACCGTCGCTCGCTCCAGCGCAAGCTCGCCAAGTACCCCCCCTCGCGGTAACAGCACCGCTGCGCTTGCGGCAGCCCCGTACACGTGGGTCTCGTGGCTCGATGGGGCCCCAGCCCCATCGAGGGCGCGAGCTTGCGGAGTGTTATCTGGGGACGGGGGTGCGGATGGCGCAGCGGCCGTTGATGCAGAGCGACTTGGTGGTGCAGCAGTCGCTGGCGACGCTGCACGCTTCGTCGATGTTGGAGCAGGCGTCGTCGGGCGGGGGAACGCACGACAGAACGGGTTGACCGGCGTCGTCGCGGCTGGTTTCGCGACAGAAACCGTCGCAGCATTCTGCTGCCGACTCGCACGCCTTGCCCTTCGTCCTGCACGGTTCCATGGCGGCGAAGGCGCGCATGTTGCCCGACTCGAGCTCCTGGCCCGGTAGGTAGAACGCCGGGTGGCTCGGATCGGCGACGGCTTGGTGATCGACGTCGATGGCCGCGACCCAGATCTTCTTGCGCGGGCTGGGTGACTCCTCGCCGTCTTCGGGCAGGCCCCAGATATCGTCGCCACGCGGCAACGTACCGCCCGGAGCGA
>DATDEV010000845.1:0-9667 GCA_036522995.1 Polyangiaceae bacterium | reverse complement strand
GCACTTCGGCCACGATACTCGACGTCATCTGCAGCACGTTGCCCACGCGCTCGACGCCGAACAGCTCGGGCACCGAGACACTGCCCGGCTTGGCCAAGCGCCCCACGTCGTTGCGCAGCAAGTCCACGATCATGACGTTCTCGGCGCGCGTCTTGGGATCCTGACGCATGGCCTGCGCGATGCGCGCGTCTTCGGCTTCGTCGCGGCCCGCGGCGGCGGTGCCCTTCATCGGCTTGAGCTCCAGGTGTGCGCCCCGCTTGCGGAAAAAGAGCTCTGGAGATAGCGACAGCACGGCGTACTCGCCAGTGTCGATCACGGCCGAATACGCCGTGCGCTGGCGCTGGCGCAGAGTCTGGAACAGGGCCCACGGGCTGCCGTCGACCCGAAAGCGCGCGCGCAGCGAGTGACAGATCTGGTAGCTGTCTCCGGCGTGCAGCGCGTCTTGGATGCGCGCGAAGTCCGCTGCATAGCCGGAGCGATCCAGGTCGAAGGCCGGCGGCGACGCCAGCCTGGCCGAGCCCGCTGCCCGTGCGCAGAGCAGCTCGTCGACGGCAGCGCCGTGCAGCTCCTCGACGCCGGCGAACACCCCCAGCCACAGCGCGTGCGCCACGCGCGGGCGATCGTCGAGCGAGAGCAGCCCAGGCTGCAAGCCGTAGCCCGCTTCGTAGGCCAAAAAACCGGCCAAGAAGCGGCCACGCGCCCGCGCGCTCTCGGCCAGCTGCAGCTGCTCGCGCACGTCGGCGGCCGAGCGGCAGCTGATCAGCTGCTCGGGGGAGTGAAACCACAGCGCGCGCTCGTGCTGTGGGTCCGGCCGACTCTCGACCAGCACTACCGACGGCCCTTCAGTGGCTTGCACCGCAACGACCCGTCCCCGGCGTGCGCGCGATCACTCGGTAGTCGCCGACGTTGATATCGAACGGCACCGTAATCCGACCCTCGAGCTGCCCGGCCGCGTCGGTAGGAAACGCGCCTAGCCACGTCTCGACTCCCGCCGCGTCGCGCAAGCTCACGTCGACGCGCGAATGGCTGCAGGGCTCGCCGGCGGCGTCCACCCTACCCGTGAGCTGAAGCGCGCCACCGCGCGCGCTGCTGCTCGCCCCCACGCTGAGCGCGACCGTGGCGCGCGGCCGCTCGTCGTCCGGCTCGGGCGGCGGCGGCATGCCCGGCTCCGGCGAGCTGGGCTTGGCAAGCGGCGCGCTCGGCTTCTGGGCGCTGGCCGAGCCCGACGGTGCGCCCGGCTCCGGGCTCGAGCCAGCGCTGGCCTCGAGCGTCTGCGACAGCATGTTCTGCCCCGATTCGGAGCCCTCTGGCCAGGCGAAGGCGTCGGGTGGTGGCCGGTGCAAGTGATCGGCCGTGCTCGGATCGAGCTCCATGCGCCCGGCGGCGCCGCCCAGGTCGATGCGATGAAAGCGGACGCCGTCGTACACCTCGACCCAAGCGTGCGCTTCATTGCGCACCATGCGTGCCGGCATGCCCAAGCCCAGCGCCGTGACGACGAATGCGTAGGCCCGGTGCCGGCACACGCCCTTCCGCGACAGTGCCAGCTCCTGGTACAGCTGAGCGCCGCGCAGCGCACGCGGCGCGGCCTCCGACGGAGCGAAGCCGCGAAAGTAGGCCACCAGCGCCGTCGTCGCCTGCTTGGGTGACAACCGACGCGAGACGCCGAGCTGCTCGGCAACCTCGCTCGCAGCTCTGCCTACCGCTGGGGGCAGCGGCGGCAGCTTCACCACCAGCTCGCCCCAGCTCGCGTCGGCCAGCTCCGAGCCGAACGCCGCGCGCGGCGCAGCCAGCTGCATGATGAGCCGCACACGGCGACGCGCGTCGCCCAGCATGAACCAGTTGTCGGCGCGATCGCGCTGCAGCACGAAGGGCAGCTCGGGATCGGCGCGCGCCACGAGCGCTCGCGCGCCGGGCCCGACGCTGGGGATCCTGACCGGCACGCCAGGCACCAAATCCACGGACATGTCGGCGTAGAACTGATCGTCCGCGGGGCCCGCTTTGCCGCCGATCTCCAGCCGATTCAGCGTCTTGTCGAAGACCGTCAGCTCGAAGCTCTCGTCGACCGCGTCGTAGGCGTACAGGCGCTTGAAGGGTGCTACGGCCGGGATGAAGGGCTCGTCGTAGCTGACCGCGTCCGGCTTGGTCGTGTCGCGATCGACGCGAAAGCTGGCGTCCAGGCTGTCGGGCGTGGCGTTGCCACCATAGGCGTGCTCGGCCTTCGACTTGCGATCGCGAACACCTGCACGCGGAGCAGGCACGACGCCGCTCTCGGTCTCGATCGCGGCCGGCATGGCGCCGTCCTGCGTGGTGGCCGACAGCTCCACGTCCTCGCTCGGGTTGGGCTCGATGTACTCGTGGAGCAGCGGCGCCTGCGCGTGCGCAATCAGGCCGGCGCTCGAGACGGCGAGCGCGAGCAGACGGGCAGGACGGCGGCGCTGGGCCAACGTGCGCAGCCTAGCACGAGCCCGCGTGCTAGGCGGCTCAACGGGGCCGCTGCCAGCTGCCGTCGACCCAGACGTAGCGCACCGAATCCCAGTGCCAGTAGCCGCACGCCCAAACCGCGCCGGCGAAGGCTGGTTCACCCTTGGGCTCGCAGGCCTCGTCGCTCGGACGCTGACGCGCGTCGGCGGCGGACAGGCGCTGCTCACGCTGCGTCGCACATGCCGTCGCGAGCAGCAGGCCAAAGGCCATGAGGTAGGAGCGCACGGGATCCAAAGCGACCGCCAGGTTACCACGGCTCCCGTAGCCTCTGCCCCGCGAAGGCACTAGGCTGGGCCCACCCATGGTGACGCTCGAAGCCCAATTGGAAAGTCTCTCCCCCGACGTGAAAGCACTGCTCGACAGCTCGGGCTTCGACGCCGCGCGTCTGGTCCGCCTGGCACAGCCGCTGCAAAGCGGCATCGCTGCCGATAACTTCGTCAAGGGCACGATCACGCCGCCCACCGCGGACGACGTGGTGCGCTTGCCGGAGCCAGGCAGCGCGGAGCATGCACGGCTCACCACGTTGGGGCGCGCGGCGCTCGAGCGCGGCGAGTACGCGCTCGTGGTGCTCGCCGGCGGCATGGCCACGCGCATGGGCGGCGTGGTCAAGGCGCTGGTCGATGCCGTGCCCGGCAAGAGCTTCCTCGATCTGCGGCTGCGCGAGGTCGAGGTGATGCGAGAGCGCCACGGCAAGCAGCCGCCGCTGTGGCTCATGACCAGCCAGTCCACCGACGAAAAGATCAAGGCCGCGCTGCGCGAACGCGGTCAGGCGCGCGAACAGAGCGATCAGGTCGCCACCTTCCTGCAACAGCTGTCGCTGCGCCTCACCCCCGAGGGCGAGCTGTTCTTCGACGAGGCTGGTCGACCGAGCGAGCACGCGCCCGGCCATGGCGACCTGCCCGACGCGCTCAAGCGCAGTGGCCTGCTCGAGCGCTTCGTGGCGCGCGGCGGCAAGACGCTGATGATGACCAACGTCGACAACCTGGGTGGCACCCTCGACCCCACGATCTTGGGTTTTCACCTGGCCCACGGCTTGCCGGTAACGTCCGAGGTCGTCGACAAGCTCGGCTCCGATCGTGGCGGCATCCCGGTTCGCGTCGACGGCAAGCCCTGCGTGCTCGAGGAGTTCCGCATCCCTGCGAGCTTCGACCCCGCCAGCGTGCGCGTGTTCAACACCAACGTGTTTCACTTCGATGCGCGCGCCTTGCTGGAGCTGGACATGCCCTGGACCTTCTTCACCGTGAGCAAGAAGGTCGAGGGCAAGAGCGTGATCCAGTTCGAGCGCTTGGTGAACGAGGTAACCTCGGTGCTGGCGACCAAGTACCTGCACTTGCCGCGCACGGGCGCTCACTCGCGCTTCCTGCCCGTCAAGGACAACGACGAGCTGGCGGCGCGCGTACCCGAGATCGAGCAGCTCGCGCGCGAGCACGGCTGGCTCTAGCGCGGACTCAGCCGCCGGGGCTCGCGCGCTACCGGCTCGCGTCCTGTTGAACAGCAAACTCCGCCCAAAATGCCGCCGCATTGGCCTGCGTCCACGGCGGCAGGTCGAGCGCGCCCAGCGCGCGCATCAGCTGCGCCGCCGACGCGAAACGCTCCTCCGGAACCTTGGCCATGCAGCGCATCACGATCTGCTCGAAGGCCACGCTCACTGCGCTGGAGGGTCCCACCAGCGACGGCGGAACCTGGGTCAAGTGCAGCGCGGCCGTGCTGGCGTCGTTCTTGCCGACGAACGGCTCGTTGCCACTGAGCAGAAAATAGGCGACGCAACCAAGCGCGTAGATGTCCGCGCGCGGGCCAGATTGCGCGCTCGCAAACGCTTCGGGTGCCATGTAGCGCGGTGTGCCCAGCAGCGTGCGGGAGCTCGACGTGCGTGCGTCGAGGCCGTACGTCACGCGCACCAGCCCGAAATCGAGCACCTTCACGAAGTCGAAGATCCCACCGTGTATGGCGACCATCAGGTTACCCGGTTTGATGTCCCGGTGCACCAAGCCCAAACCGTGCGCCTCCGCCAGCGCGCCGCAGGCTTGCAGCATCAGGTGACGCACACGCGCCGGTGATTGCGCGCCGAAGCGCTTCACCAGCTGCTGGAAGTCGATGCCGTTCACGTACTCCATGGCGTAATAGAAATCGCCAACCCCGGTGCGACCGTAGTCGAACACCGTCACCGTGTTCGGGTGCGAGAGCTCGCTGGTGATCTTGGCCTCGAGCTCGAAGCGCTCCTTTTGCAGCTTGCTCGACCTCGGCTGAGCGATCACTTTCACCGCCACCCGGCGTCGCAGCAGCCGGTGGCGAGCCTCGAAGACGCGGCCCATGCCGCCCCCACCGATCTCGCGCTCGAGCGTGTAGGGTCCCAGGGCCTCCAGCGTGCGAAAACGCTGCCGACTGCGGCGTAGCATCTGACCCATACCCACCAGAAACGCCGCCAGCAAGCTGCCTGCGCCGCCGATGATCAGGCTGGGCACGGCCGCCGACAACAGTGGCGGTGGCGTGCTGTAGGTCTCGAGCGCCCAAGCGCGCCCCGCGAACTGAATCGGATAGCGCAGTAGAAAGCCGGGCTCGGTCTGCGCCGTGCGCTTGCCGAACAGCAGCGCGTCGGCCGCCGTGAGCGACTTGTCCTCGTCGATCAGCGCCACGGCGCTGCGCTGCAGCGTCGTCCCCACCAGCGCCGAGCTCATCAGCGGCGCCAGCCGATACAGCGCGATCGCAAATCCGCGCAGCTGCTGCTCACGCTCCTCCGCCGTAGCCGGCGCCTCCCCGTCCGCGTACAGCGCATCGTAAACGGCCACCGAGTAGACGTCTTCGGGATCTTCGACCAGACGAAACTTGCCGGTGACCCAGGGTCCGTGCGCGTGCGTGGCCACCGCGACCTGCGCACGACGGAGCGGATCGAACATCAGGTCCAGACCGTGCAGCGTTGGCTGGTAGGGCAGCAGGCGCGTCAGCACGACGTGCCTGTCCCGCTGCGGCGAGGTCACCATCTGCGGCGAGCCTGGCGGCCCCGGGTCCCAAAACGAGAACGGCCGCCCCAGCTGCGCGCTCATGCGTCGCTCGAAGTCGGCGCGATCCTCGCCGCGTACCACGTCGAACAGCTCGAGCGCCGCCAAGCTCTGGTAGCGCTCGAGGAGCGCGGCCGCAAATAGCTCGAACTTGCGCTGATCGACGTCCGGCCAGGCGCTGGCCAGCGCGTGAATGGCGTGCAGCGCTTCGAGCGGAGCGCTGAAGCTCTGCTGAACTTGAGCGGCGGCCACGCGCGATCGGGCAGCAAACTCCAGCTGCGCGGCCTCGCGAGTGCGTCTGGCGTTGGCCCCGGCAACCGCGGCGGTGACGAGCAGACCAAGCAGCAGCGTGAGCCACACCAGGCGACTCGCTGCAGCCACTCGCAGACCGCGCCAAAGCGACTCGGAGCGGGACGCCGAGGTGACCGATACGTGATCGGCGGAGTCCAAGCCACTCAATCTAGCCCAGGGCCGGCCTTGGCGGGAATCTCCAATCCACGCTCGATCCGGCGCGGACGTAGTAGAGTTCTGAACGTGACAGACGGACAGGGAACGAGCTCGCTCTTCGACGCGACGCGGCTGGGACTCTCACGCATGGCGCTCAGCCACGCCGACGAGCTGACGCGGGCCCTGCAGCAGGCAGCGCGCGCCGGCGGTCAGGCGCTAGCAACCGCCCGCACCGGCATCTGGTTTCTGTCCAGCGATGCCAGCGAGCTGCGCTGCATGGCGCTGTTCGAGCTGAGCCAGGACCGCTGCTCGGTCGGCGGCGTGCTGCCGCTGTCACAGCTGCCGGGCCTTTTGCCGATGCTCGAGCAACGCCGCGTGCTGACCTGGCCGAACAGCGAGGTAGGGGTCGCCCCAGCGCTGCAGAGTAGTTACTTCGACGCGCTCGACATCAGCAGCGGCCTAGACGCGCCGATCTTTCGCCTGGGCGAGGTAGTGGGCGTGGTGCGTCACGAGCACGTCGGCAGCCCGCGCGAGTGGTCATCGCGCGATCGACACCTGGCCGGCTCGGTCGCGGACTTGATCGCGGTGCTACTCGAGCAGGCCACCCGGCTCGATGTCGAGGCCGCGTTGAGCACCCAGCGTGAACGCCTGATCAAGGCCGAGAAGATGGAGGCGCTCAGCCGCATGAGCGCCGGCGTGGCGCACGACTTCAACAACGTGCTCACCGCCATGCTGATCAAGATCGAGGCCGTGCTGCTCGATCGCGAGAGCGATCCGGAGCTGGAGCGCGAGCTGCGCGAGGTGCTCGACGTCGGCCAACGCGGCGCACGCCTGGTGCACCAACTACTCACCTTCGCCAAGGCCAAGCTGCCCGCGCCGCGCCCCGTCGATTTGACGCGCACGCTGCGCGAGCTGGAACCGATGCTGACGACGCTCGCGCAGGGCAAGGCACAACTGCGCATCGTGCACCCGAACGAGCCATTCCTGGTCAACGTCGACCCCTCGCAACTCGAACAGGTGATGATGAACCTGGTGCTCAACGCCCGTGACGCGGCAGCGCCGGACCGATCACAAGTGGAGGTGCGGCTCGAGTCGGATCCGGAGTCGGTGGTACTGCGCGTCACCGATCACGGCGCAGGCATGGACGCCGCGACACGCGAGCAGGTGTTCGAACCATTCTTCAGCACCAAGGAGCAAGGCTCCGGGCTGGGGCTCGCCACCGTGTACAGCATCGTCCAGCAGGCGGGGGGCAGCATCAGCGTGGAAAGCGCCCAGGGCCAGGGGTCGACGTTCTCGGTGCGTCTACCGCTGATCCAATGATAAGAATGCAGGGCCGCAATGACCCGACTTCGAGCCGCCTCCTTCGCGCTGACGCTCGCCGCTAGCAGTCTGCTTGCCTCGCTGGCTCGGGCGCAATTCCCAACCACGCAGCCCACCAGGCAACCTGCCTTCGGGAAGAACCCGGTCAGCAACGACGACTCGAGCGCGTTGGTTCAGAACCCGGCGAACCTGGGCTTCATGCCGGCGGGCGAGCTGCGCTGGTCCAGCCTGTATCTCAACGAGCAGGCGCGCGTCCCTTGGCAGGGGCATGCCTTCGCGCTGGCGTTTCCGATCCCCTTCCTCAACGCAGCGACTGGCGTACGGGTCGACCTGATCAATCCGCCCGAGGGCGTGGAAGGCTCCCAGTTCGAGGGCGGCGGCCTGTATCAATGGGTCACCTGGGGCCTGGCATTCCGACCCAGCGAGAGCTTCGGCTTCGGTTTCTCACTGCAGAACAGCTACTCCGAACAGGAGAGCGCGCATGGGCTGTTCAGCTGGTCACTCGGACTCACCACGAGGCCGTCGGACTACTTCGGGCTCGCCTTCGTCGCCAGCGACATCAACGCGCCGAGCAACGAGGCCGGCGGCAAGATCGACCGCAGCTTCGACATCGCGCTCGCGGTCAGGCCTCTGCGCAGTCGAGCGCTCGAGCTGGGCGTGGACGGCAAGCTGATCGACGCCGAAGGCACGTTCTGGACGCCGGCCGCCACGCTCGGCGTCGACATTCCGGGGCTGGGCAGGCTCAAGGGCGGCGTGGCGCTCAAGGACCCCGACGACGGCATCGAGCAAAGCGAATGGCTCGCCAATGCCAGCATGTCGTTTTACGTCAACGGCTCGTCCGGCTCGATGGATCTGTCGGCCGGCAGCGTGTTCGGCGGCGCGCTGGGTCCCGATGTCAGCGGCAAGGCGTACGAAAATCTCAACTTCGACGTGGCTTTCAAGGGCTACCGCGAGCCCTCCGGCACCGAGCCGCCGAGCTACGCCATGCGCATCCGCCTGGAGAGCACGCCCGGCACGCGCGAGCACGTGGCGCTACTGCGACACCTCTGGCAAATCGCCGACGAAGAGTCGTCGATCGGCGCGGTGGTGCTCGAGCTGCGCACCGCTCCCGCCAACTCGCTCGCCCACGTTCAAGAGCTGCGCGACGCCATCTACATGCTCCGCCAGGCCGGCAAGCGCGTGCTCTGCCACCTGGAGGACGCCGACGGCGCGTCGCTCTACCTGTGCTCGGCCGCCGACCGCGTGCTGATCAATCCCGCCGGTGGCATTCGCTTCGCCGGCCTGCGTGCTCGCTACTTCTACTACGCGAATCTGCTCGACAAGCTCGGCGTCAAGGCCGACTTCGTGCGCATCGGCGCGCACAAGAGCGCCCCCGAGTCGTTCACGCGCACCGGGGCCTCCGAGGTGGCGCGCGACGACAAGATCGACCTGCTGCAGCAGCACGAGAAGTTCCTGACGCAGGGTATCGCGCACGGCCGACAGCTCACGCCCGAGCAAGTGCGGGAGCGCATCGCCAAGGGCCCATTCGTCGCGATCGAGGCCAAGACCGCCGGCCTGGTCGACGGCTACGCCTTCGACGACCAGCTGGAGGCCGAAGCAGGACGCCTGTTGGGCAAGTCGGTGCGCTTGCTGGACGACGACCGCGGACCGTACGCGCCGCGCTTCAACGGGCAGAGCTCGGGCATCGCGCTGATCTACGTCGACGGTGACATGGTCGACGGTCGTAGCCAGACCATTCCCTTCTTGGGCATGCGACTGGTCGGTTCGTACACCATCGCCGAGTCGATCAAAAAGGCCCGGGAAAATCCGCTGATCAGCGCGGTGGTGCTGCGCGTGGAGACCGGCGGCGGCTCGGCCATGGCCGCCGACGTCATCTGGCGCGAGCTGGAGCGGACCACCAAGGTCAAACCGGTGGTGGTCAGCATGGGCACCGCGGCTGCCAGCGGCGGCTACTACATCGCCTCGCCGGGCACGCGCGTGTTCGCCAACCCGCTCACCATCACCGGCAGCATTGGCATCTTCTACGGCAAGGCCGACGTCTCCGAGCTCATGCGCAAGCTGGGCGTCAACGTCGAGGTGTACAAAACCGCGCCGCGCGCCGACGCCGAATCGATCTTCCGCCCCTTCACCGAAGAGGAGAAGGTCGAGCTGAAGCGCAAGGTGTGGCAGTTCTACGACGTATTTCTACAGCGCGTAGCCGAGGGCCGCAAGCTGACCAAGGAGCAGGTCGACGCGGTCGGACAGGGGCGCGTTTGGACCGGTGAGCAGGCGCTGGGGCACAAGCTGGTCGACGAGCTGGGCGGTCTGCGACAAGCGCTGGCGTACGCGCGCAAGCTGGCGGATCTGCCCGACCACGCACCCATAACGGAGCTACCACCGGTCGACACCACGCTACTCGGGCGCATTCTGGGCATCGAGGGTGT
>DATDEV010000844.1:0-15848 GCA_036522995.1 Polyangiaceae bacterium | reverse complement strand
CACGGCCGCGCGCACGCGCCCGAACTGACCAGGTCGCAACAGCCCGTCGGGGTTCGGGAAGCGAGCTTCCAGCATGATGCTACCGGTGCTGATGCTCACGGAGCGATCGAGCATGGTGAGCCAGCCCTTCTTGGGATACGTCGCGCCATCCGCGAGGATCAGCTCCAGGCGCGCCTCGCCCTGCTCACCGGCGACCAGCCGATTGAGCAAGGCCGCGTGCTGCATGTACAGCTGCTCGCTGATCGGAAAGCGCACCCGCACCTGGTCGAGCTGCGAAATCGTGGTCAGCAGAGTCGGCTCGGCCTTGCCCACCAGGGTGCCGATGCTCACCGCGCGCGTGCCCACGATGCCGTCGATCGGCGCTTTCACCTTCGTGTAGCTGAGGCTCGCCTGCGCCGTGGCCAGCTGGCCTTGCGCCGCCAGCGTCTGCGCGTCAGCCGATTGCTTGGCGGCCTGAGCGTGCTCGAGCTCCTGGCGACTGACCGCGTTGGTCGCGACCAGCGGCGTCAAGCGATCGACGTCAGCCTGCGCCTTGCTGCCGGACGCGCGCGCCGTGGCAACGTCGCCTTGTGCCTTGCGGACATCGGCCTCGGAGAGCACCGGGTCGATGGTGAAGAGCATGTCGCCCTTCTTGACCCGCGAACCCTCCTTGAAGTGCACCTCTTCGAGGTAGCCGGCAACGCGCGCGCGGATATCGGCATTCTCGATGCCGTCGATCGTGCCCACGAAGTCGGCGTACACGACCACCTCTTCGGGCTTCACCTCGACGACGCCCACTTCGAGCGCCGGAGGCGGACCGGCCTGCTCTTTACCGCCGCAGCCGGAGAGTCCCGTAAGAGCGCACGCCAGCATCCCCAGCACTAGTTTGGAGCGAAAAGTTTGGATCATGGTCGGTTCTCGGTAACGGAAAGCTCAGGGCTTTTTCACGGCGCTCGCGCCGGCAGGAGGAGCAGGAGTCGGAGAGGGCTGCAGGGTCACGGTGGTCACGACCCTGTCGGTCAGGGGCTGCACCGGGCGAGCGCCGCTCGGCACTGCTTTCGCCAGCGCTGCGAGCTGGGCCGGGGATAGCTCGAGCATGCTGGCGAGCACCAGCCGCGTGACACCGGCAGTGCACGGCGGAGCGCTGAGCGTTCCCGAATAGGCGAACAGCGTTGCCCCAGCAGGTACCAGAGCGGGCAGCGCGAGCTCGGCCTTCAGCGGCTTGCGGTGGTACACGCTCAGGGGCGGGAGATTGGTGATCAGCGGCGCCAGTGCCGCGTTCTCGGCGCCCGAGCGAAACAGCACGCTGAGCGCCACCGAACCGAGCTTGGTGTCCTTGAGCCAGAGCACCAGCTCCAGGCTCGGGCTCACGCCGCCCAGCTTGTGCTCGGCTGGCGCGTGCAGATCGACGGCCACGAGCGGCGCCTGCCGCCCGTCGATCAACAGGCCTTGCACGCCGTCGCCATCCAGCCGGAGCTGTTGACCGTCACTCGTTGCTTGCAGAGCCAGCGGCGCGAAGTTGAGCGCGACCTTGAGGCCGGCGAGCGGGTCCTTGGGAGGCGCAGGCGCGCCAGCCGCTGGCGCCGGCGCTGCTGGCTTCTTCTCGGGGGTCAGCGCCGCCAGAGGCAAATCGATCGGCGATTGCCCGACCGCAGCGCAGCCGCTCCACTCCGGCTTGAGCTTCGCCCACTGCTCGGGACCGTTGGCGCCCGCGTAGCTCCAGTCTGACGCTGCCGCCGCCAGCGACGCCTGATCGGCCTTGGGCGGCGCCTCAGGCACGACCGGCAGCGGCCGGGGATCCGAGGTGCACGCGACTCCGCCCACTACACAGGCGACAACGACCAACGTGCAGCCCGCTGCTGATAGCTTCATAGGTCCCGGACCTCGTCTCGCGCGGACCCCAGCACAAGTCAAGCTCAAATGCTCGCTCACTCTTGCCGCCCTGGGCCCAGGCCAAGTCATCGATTCGACATCGGGCGGCAGCCGTTCGCCCACCGCGCCCGTACTTGATGGCGACCACTTGACGCGCGACCTCGCGGGTCCAAGGGCCTCTCTCTTACAACCTCGGCTCAGCCCTTTTTCGGCTTCTTGGTCAACGCAGAAGCCGGCGCACTGGCCTTCTTGGGCTCGGGCGCGCTGATCAGAAACTCGATAAAGTCGCGGCGGAGTCGCGTCTTGTACGCGGGCGTGCCGTCCTTGAACTGAAACGTGATCTGGGCACCGTTGGGCGTATTGACGGTGCGCACGCGAGCGATGCGCGGGTCGCGCTTGGCAATGGTAGCGCCCTGCTCCATCACCTTGCGCTGCGGCACGACGACCGTGAAGCCGGTCGGCTGCAGCGAGCCCTGCAGCGCGTCACCCGGCGAGTCGAGGCGCAGTCGGTGAATCACCGGAGAGACGACCTTGCCGCGTCCCCAGGGCGCAACGTCTTCGGGCTTCTTGCTCGACTTGGACTTGCTGGGCTTGTCGCCTTCCTCTTCGGGAAAGCTCTCGTCCGCGGCCACGGGCGTGACCGAAGCCTTGGCAGCGGCGCGCTCCGCAGCTTCTTCCGAAGCAGTGTCGCCGCTCGGAGGCGGAGCAAGCGGAGCCGGCTCCATGGTCGCCATGGGCGTTGCGCCGAACAGCGGCACGTCGGCCGAGACCACGCCGCCCGCCTCGCTCAGCGCAGCGGGCGCAGGCAGCGGTGCCGGCGTCGTGGCAGCAGCCGCGCCGGGGCTGGCCGCTTGCGCTCCCACCACGGCAGGCTCGGCCTTGGCCGCTGGCTCCGCGCCGGGCGGAGGGGCGCCCTGCCGGCTGCCGAGCGCGACTACCGCGGCCAGCATCACCGCCACGCCAGCGGAAGCCATCACCTTCTGCTTCTTGGGCAGCTGAGTCCATTTGCCGTGAACTGCCGCCAGCTTCGACGGAGCGTCGGCAGTAGCCGGCCCCTTGCTCGGCGTTTGCGGACGCAGGCGCTGGCCTTCGGCCGCGGCGCGGCTGGTCGGAGCCGGCGCAGTCGTACGGCGCTGAGGCCGCTTCTCGCGCTGGCTGAGCTCGACCACCTTGGCTCCCGCGCCGCGCAGCCAGCCCGAGAAGCTCGTGGCAGCGCTGCTCGACAGCGCCGCCATGCGCTTGCCGGCCGAGACTGCGGCGTCACCGGCATGGGTGGCTGCAACGCCGAGCTTGCCGCGCAGGGCCTCGACCTCGCGGTCGCCCTCGTCCTCGAGCTGGTGATCGGCGTCCCTGCGCTCGCGCTCGGGGGCGCGCGGCGCCATCGACACGTCCTCGGCGGGAATGCGCAGCGTGCGCGGCTGCAGCTCGCCGGACAGATCGGCAACGCTCGGCTCGGGCGTGCTCTCCTCCACACCCTCGTAGCGCAGAGCGACGACCAGCTGCGGAATGTTGCTCTCGGGATCGATGGCGACGTTGACCGAATCGATGTGAGCGGTGCGCCGGCCGCCGCGCTCCAGGTCCTCGATCTCGAGCCGACGCCCGACCTTCAGGAACTCCAGGTTCGAGCCAACCTGTACGCGCCGCGGGTCGCCCGAGCGCACGCGCGCCTTCATGGGTGAGCCGAGACCGTCGATGTGCAGACGCACTTTGGCGCCCGTGTCGTGCGGCGGGTCCTCGGCCGGAGCCTCGGCGCTGACCTTCTCGGCCGGCGCCGCGCTCTCGCATAGGTCGCGCAGCGCGTCGACGCTGCGGGCGTCGAGCGCCGTGAACTCGATGCCGAACTCGCCGCCCCGCGCGCCCTCCCGGCGCCAGGCGACCACGCCTTCGACCACGATCTCGCGGCCTTGCTCCTCGAAGCGGCATACCAGCGGCGCGCCGTCGTCCGGCAGGTAGGCGGTACGCAGGTGCATGCCGCGGGCGCTGACATCGACCGATTCGGCCTCGAACGCGGGGATCCCGGGCTCGTTACCCACCACCTCGACCAAAGTCTCGACCGGCATGCGGCCCTGGCCTTCTGCGCGGCGTTCTTGTGCTTGAGTCATGCTGCCTCCGGCCAAGCGCCTGAGCGCGAGGCTTGCCCCTCGACTACGCGCCCCGCCCGCCTTTGGCCAAGTTTTGGCAATTGGGACAATTCCCATAATTGAGGTAGTGCTTCGACTCGTCGGTGGGTCCTCCCCACCCGAACGGCCCCCTCCCCCCATGGCGCTCACCGTCGTCGTACGCTCCGGCGACCACCCGACTCCGCTCAAGATCAGCCTGGATGCGCCGCGAATCGTGATCGGGCGCGGGGAAGGCTGCGAGATTCGCCTGCCGGATCCGAGCGTGAGCCATCGCCACGCTTCGATTCGCCAGCGCGGCAGCGACTACGTGGTGGTCGACGAGGGCAGCACCAACGGCACCTTCGTCGGCCCGGTCCGGCTCAGCCCCCAGGCCCCGCGCATGGTGCGCAGCGGCGAGCTGCTGCGCGTCGGGCGGATCTGGCTGGAGCTCGGCATCGAGGCCGTCCCCACCACCGACGACCCCCAGCTTGCCACACGCGAGATTGCGCTGTCGCTGGTGTCGGCGGCGCTGGCCGCGCAGGGTGAGGCCTCGGCCGTCAAGCTACGGGTCGTGGCGGGCCCCGACCAGGGCAAGGAGCTGCTGCTCGCCGAGCTGAGCCGCACCTACGTGATCGGTCGCGGCGCCGGGCTCGACCTCACCTTGGCCGACACCGATGCTTCGCGCCGTCACGTCGAGGTGTCGCGGCGCGGACCCACGTTGTCGGTCAAAGACCTCGGCTCCAAGAACGGAGCGCTGCTCGACGGCGCGCCGCTCGCTCCCAACAAGGACACCGCGTGGCCGCGCGGCAAGCTCGTCACGCTGGGCACGACCGAGCTCGCTTACGAAGACCCCGTCGCCGACGCGCTACTCGAGCTCGAGGCCAGCGGTGACGAGAAGATGCGGGAGAGCGACAGCGTGGATCCGCCAGCCAGCGTGGCGCAAAAGGCCCGGCCGGCGCCGGAGCCGAGCGCCGGGACCAGCGCTCCCATCGTCGACGTGCCGCGCGCCCACAGCAGCGCGCCGCGCCGCCGCGGCCAGTTCCGCACGCCCGATCTGCTGATCGCAGTCCTGGCGCTGGTGGTGCTCGCGGCCAGCGCCCTCGGGCTCTGGTGGCTATCGCGCATGAAGTAGCCGCGCATTGCTGCGCCTAGTCGGCTTTGGGACCTTCGTCGTAGGAGCGGGGTCGGTACTTCTTTTGGACTCCGCCATTCTTGTCGCCGCTCTCCAGCGTGTCGCTGACCAGAAACGAGAGCCAGGAGCCCGGGTGTCGCTCAGCCAGCTCGCTCAGCTCGCTGGCGTGCAGCTTGACCAGCTTCTCCTCCCACATGCACTGCAGGGCGAGTGAAATCAGGTTCGGGTCGTTCGGTGCGAGGCCGAAACCTTTCAGGTAGTGCGGCAGCGCGCGCTCGGCGCGCTCGAGCCGCAGCTCTGCACCCGGCTTGGCCCCCCGCACGTCGACGGCGCCCGCCATGCGGCAAAGCGTGTCGCCGTAGTAGACGTGAGCCATCGCCCAGTTGGGAGCCAGATCCTTGGCAACGCCGTTGTAGCGCAGGCGTTCGTTCAACTGGCCGCGCGCCCCCAGCATCACCGAGTAGTTGAGCTGCGCCTTGGCGCTCAGCGGCACGGCGCGCCGCGTGGCATCCCAAAACGTCAAGTCGTCCATGTAGTCGAGGGCATGCGCGCGTGCCTGAAACGCCTGTACACCGAAGAAGGCGCCCAGGATCGCGGCGCCCAGCCGTTCACGCCGTCCCGCCAACAGCCGCACCGCCAGCAGCCCGAGCACGAGCGAGGTGCCCACGACCGGCAGGTACCAGAAGCGCTCGGCGCGCACTGTCGGCAAGAGCACCGGGATGTTCGAATGCGGAAAGTAGGCGAGCGGGAACCAGAGCAGACCCAGCGCGAGCAGCGCGCCGGGCGCGAGTGCCAGCTGGCGTTCGACGCGGGTGGCGCGGCGCAGCTTGAAGCTCTGCACCATGTTGCGCAGCAGCGCGAGCAGGCCCACGGCCAAAGGTCCTGCCATGAGCAGCGCGCCGACAACGCTACCGAAAAAGACGGGCCGCGCCGGCACCGGCTCTGCCCGAAACGAGTAGTCCCCGCTCAGCGTCCACGGAAACAGCACCTGACCCACACCGCTGGCGTAGACGCGCAGCGCCGCGGCCACGCGCAACGGAAACGGCGCATCGGTGAGCGGATTGTTGATCGGATCGCGCGGCAAGCTGGGTTGGTGGAACCAGACCAGAAAACGCCGCAGCCATTGCTCGGGCAGCCGGGCCTCGGCTGGCAGCGGCAGCGTGAGCGCCTCCGGCAACGCCACCGGATACCAACGCTTGCGCAGCTCGGTGTACACCACGAGCGCGGCGGCAGCGGCCAGCAGCGCCAGCGCGCCCCTCACCACCCGCCACGAACGCCCCGGGTGCAGCAGCGGCGCGGTCACGAACGCCGCCAGCCCCACCAGCGGCACCACCACGATCACGCTCTCTTTACTGAAGAGCCCGAAGGCGGTGGCCAAAAAGACCGCCAGCGGCATGGCCAGTAGCGGCAGCCGCAGCGCCTGTAGGGCGAGCAGCACGCCCAGGCCGCCCAGCACGTCCGCGATGCCCACCACGCCGGAGACGGCCTCGGTCAGCACGGCTGCGCTCAAGAAGATGCCGCCGCTCAGCCAGGCCAAGCGCCGGCGGGCCGAGATGGCCAGCACCAGGCCGGCGAGCAGCGTGGCGTTGACCGCGTGACCGATCACGTTGACCCAGTGGTGGATGAACGGCTGATGGCTGACGTGCCACAGCAGCCGCCAGACCAGGTTGGGGATCGGCCGGTAGGAGCCGATGCTGCGCTCGCTCGGCAGGCCCCAGAAGTCGCGCTTGAAGGCGCCCAGGAACGGCAGGTCGTTGCCGTTGACGTAGGGGTTGGCCAGCAGCGCTTCCTGCTCGTCGAAGATGTAGTTCGATAGCGGCGAGCGCACGTACAGCACGATCGACACCAGCAGCGCCGGCGCGAACGCGATCGCGAAGCGCGGGTCCTGTTCCTCGAAATAGCGGCGCGTCGCAGAGAATGGCCCGCGGATGGCCGCACCGATTCGCTTCAGAAACGCCAACGCGCCCCCCGTCTAGCGCTATAAGCTGCTGGCAACAATGCCCGAGACGGTGACCTTCGACGGCTGCGAGAGCGTCCGCAAGCTCTCTTCCGGGCCGGTTTGTGACCTATACCGTGCGGTGCAGGAGCCGCTCGGCCGAACGGTCCTGATCAAGGCGCTGGGGCAAAACATCCTGCCTTCGTCCCCCTTCGCGGCCACTCTGGAGCGCGAAGCGCGGCTGCTCAGCGAGCTTGACCACCCCGCCATCTTGAAGGTCTACGACTTCGTCAAGCGCGGCGATCGCATGTGGCTCGTGCTCGAGCACGTGGACGGCGTGACGCTCGAGGAGCTGCTGGCCAAGGCCAAGCGCCTCGACGAAGCCGCCGCTGTCGCGATCGGCCTGCGGCTCGCCGAAGCGCTCGGCCACGCGCACGATCATGGCGTCGTGCACCGCGACTTCAAGCCACGCAGCGTGCTGCTCTCGAAGCGCGGCGAGCTGAAGCTGCTCGACTTCGCCCTGGCGGTGGACGAGCGCATGCCCACCGCGCCCGAGCTGCTCGACGGCAGCACCGCCTATTTGGGTCCGGTCTACATGTCGCCGGAGCAAATCCTGGGTGAGCCCGCCGATCCGCGGTCGGATCTGTTTTCGCTGGGCGTCGTGCTCTACGAGCTGCTCGGCGGCGTGCGGCCGTTCGAGGGGCCCGACGATCGCTCCACCTCGCTGCGCATCCGACAAAGCCCCCCGGCGCCGCTCGGGCAAGGCGGGGTCAAGGTAAGCGGCAACGTCGAGCGGCTCATCACGCGCTGCCTGGAGAAGCTACCGAGTGATCGCATCGGTAGCGCGAGCGAGCTTGCCGCCGGCCTGCGGGCAGCCTTGGCAGCGCTGTGGGACGGTACGCCCGAGCAAGCGGTGGTGAGCGCCCTGGGCAGCGTGGGCTTGGTCGAGGGCCGCAAGGTCGCGCCCCGACCCGCTGTCGTCGAGCATCGCCAAAGCTCGCTCGGCTCGGTGACCTTGGGACTTTTCTTGGTGGGTTTGGCCATCGTGGCGAGCGGTTTTGGACTGCGCCGGGCGTTTGGCAGCGCAGAGGCCAGTCGACGCGCTGCGGCACCGCTATCCACGCCCGGAGCCCAGGCCGCCGAGCTGCGCGTGGTGGCCCACCCCTGGGCCACCGTCTTCGTCGATGGCCAAGAGCGCGAAACGACGCCCTTTGCGCGGCCCATCCGGCTCAGCCCGGGCACCCACTACGTCCGACTGGAGCACCCGAGTGCCGTTGCCGAGCGCCGAACCCTATCGCTGGCGCCCGGCGAAGCGGTGCTGCTCGAAGTCGATATGAAGGTCGTCGCCACACCCACTTCCGCAGCCACTCCCAAGCCCTCGGGCTCGAGCGACGTAGTCACGCCGTAAAGGGGAATCCGCGTGGCGCAAAGTCCTGCCCTTACGACAGTGGCGGTAAATTCTGGCCTTCGTGGCTCGCTAACCCCCATATTTCATGGCATGGTGATTCGTCGGGGTCGCGTCTGGCGCAGCCCCGTGGCTTGCCTAATGCTCAGGTTGAACGCATGGCCTCGGAACTGAAGTCGGGTTCGACGCTCGGTAGATACGAGCTGCTGATTCGGCTCGGCCGCGGCGGTATGGCGAGCGTCTGGGTGGCGCGCGAGCGAGCGCCGGTGAGCGGCAAGCAGCGGCTGGTGGCCGTCAAAGCCATGCTGCCGGAGCTGGCGCGCCACTCCGATTTCCGCGCCATGTTCCTGGAAGAGGGTCAGATCGTGCGCAGCATCGATCACCCCAACGTCGTGCAAGTGCACGAGGTGTCCGAAGATCACGGCATCCTGTACATGGCGATGGATTGGATCGAAGGCGACTCGCTGCGCACGGTGTTCAAGGAAGCGAGCAAGCGCAGGGCCATCCCCTCCGAGATGGCGGTCAAGATCATCGCCGACGCGGCGGCTGGCCTGCACGCCGCACACGAGCTGCGCGGCTGGGACGGCGAGCTGCGCAACATCGTGCATTGCGACGTGTCACCGCACAACATCCTGGTCGGGCTCGACGGTCGCGCCAAGTTGGTGGACTTCGGCGTGGCCAATGCCACGGCCCACAGCGACCTGGCCACGGACGACAAGATCAAGGGCAAGTTCGGCTACATGTCGCCCGAACAGGCCCGCGCCGAAAGCCTCGATCGCCGCAGCGACGTCTTCGCGCTCGGCATCGTGCTGTTCGAGCTTCTGACCGGTGAGCGGCTCTTTCGCGGCGAGAATGCGGCGCACTCGCTCGAGCTGGTCAAGAAGGGCAGGATCCCGAACCCCGTCGAGCTGAACCCGAAGCTGTCGCCTCGGCTGGCGGTCATCGTGCAAAATTCGCTGGAGCGCGACGTCGGTAAGCGCTACCAAACCGCGCGCCAACTGGGCGAAGCACTCGAGCGCTGCCTGGTCGAGGAGCGCGTGCTCGTCTCGCATGCCAGCGTCGGACAGCTGGTCAAGCGCGTGCTGGGCTCGCGCATCGAGGCGCAGCGCCAGTCCTTGCGCGAGGCGCTCACCGCGGCCGACGGCGTGGTCGCGGCCGGGCTCGTGCCAGACCATCCGGCAGGCCCCGAGCATTCGTCGCCGAATTTCTCGGCGAGCGGCCGCTTCGGCGGCAGTCCCTCGGACCCACCGAGCTCGATCTCGACCAGGTCCGGCACCCCGCACGCGCAGAGCTTCGCAATTGAGCCGCCCCGCCCGTCGCGTGCCCTACCGGTGCTGGCCGCGCTGGTAGGTTTGTCGGCTGCCGGCGCAGCGCTGTGGTTCGTCAACAATCAAGCCCCTGCGCCGATGCCGCGCTCGGGCGCCGGGGTGCCAGACAAGGAGTATCCCAGGCGGACCGACGATCGCGGCATGTACTGGACCGATACGGGGCCCGGGGGCATCAACATCGACCGCATCCCGCTCGACCCGGGGACGCCCGAGGGCACGGGGGCATCGAAAGCGCCAGGTCGCGGCGTCAAGCCCGGTGAATTCGGAGCGCACCTGACTCGCCCCGGTAAGACGGACAAGCCCGGCCAAACGGAGAAGGTCGAGCTCACGGCTGAGCCGCAAGACAAGCAGGCCGAGCCGGAGGCCGCCAAGCCCGAGCCGTTCGAGCCCGAGGTGCTGCCGCCGCCGGAAGAAAAGGCGCCGCCCATGGATCAGCGCGCGCCGCTCAACCGCGCTTCGGCGCTCACGGCGCTCAGCAACGCCGCAGGGCATGCCGCCAGCTGCAAGCGCGACGGCGGTCCGACCGGCATCGGTACAGTGAGCGTCGTTTTCTCACCCAATGGTCCCGTGACGTCGGTCAGCGTCTCCGCTCCGTTCGGCGGCACCGCCGTCGGCAGCTGCGTACAAACCGTCTTCCGCAACGTGCGCGTCCAGCCCTTCAGCGGCAGCGCGATCACACTCAGCAAAAGCTTCCGCATCGCGGACTAGCCGCGCATCGCGGAACAGCCGCAGCCCGAAATAGCCGCAGCCCGAAGTACCGCCGACGGGCACCAATGCTTCGAGAGGACGCGAGCGCGGGATGCGATCCTTTTCGGCCTGGTTGAGCTGATGTGCCGGCGTCGTGCTCGGGGCTCGTCGCGCGTCCTCTGCCGGTCCTGCTTGCCAGCGTTGCACCGTACGAGCTCCTTCGCTGCTGCACTTGGTCCTGTCTGCCCCCGCTAAAGACCTGGCCGAGGCGACAACTATCCTGTCCTGTCGCGGGTAGAGGGCGGGGCGGCTAGGCGCGCCAGCGGCGCTCGTTTTCGAAGGAGCGTGATAGGCGGCGTTGTTCCTGGAGTAGGGCGCCGTAGGTTTTGGGGATGCGCGAGTCGTCTTGGAATTTCAGGAACACGTTGAGAGCTGCCTCGGCGTCGTCGGTGGCGCGGTGCGCCTGCGCGATCTCGATGCCCAGGCGCGCCGCCACCTCGCCCAGCGCGCGGCTCTTCTCTAGCTTTTGGAGCTCGCGCGCCCACACCAGCGGGTCGATCCACTCCACGTTCTTGTGGAAGGCAGGCGTGGCCGCCGACGGCGCCGGCAGTCGACCGAGCTCGGAGAGCAGCTGCTTGCGGTCGAACTCGGCGTTGTAGGCGAGCGGGATCGCGCCCGACAGTGCTTCCAGCAGCTCAGGGAGGATCGCGCCGAAGCTCGGGGCGTCCTTGACCTGGTCGTCCGAAATACCGTGCACCTCGAACGCTTCCTGCGGAATCGGACGGCCCGGATTGACCAGCCAGCTCTTGCGCAGCGTGACTTGACCGCGTTCGTAGCGCACGCACGCAACTTCGACCACGCGATCGGAGGTCGGGTCGCGGCCGGTGGTCTCGGTGTCGATCGCGACCAGCGGCAGGTCGGCGACGCCATGATCGCCCAAGAAGCCTTCGGCCAAACCCATGGCCGCAACGCGCAGCAGATGCGCGATTCCGGGATAGTGACGGCCTGTGGGGAAGCAGCCGAGGTCGACGACGATTCTCATGGAGTCTTCGGCGTCACTGGCGCAGCGGGCCCGGTTGGGGGCGGGGCCCCAACCGTCGACGGGACCGAGCGCGCTGCCGACGGTACCGCGGACGGCGTTGCCGACGGCGCGGCTGCGCCTCCCGTGAGCTCCGCTTCCAGCGTCACCCACTCCGCCAGCTCTTCGGCAAAATCGGGCGTCGGCGGGAACAACCTGCCGTTGATGAACAGCGTGGGCGTGCTCTGGATGTCCAGCCGTTCGCCTTGCTTGCGATCGCGCGACACGGCGTCAGCCATCGCTTCGCTCTCGCTGTCCTTCTGGAATTTTGCCATGTCGAGGCCGAGCCCCTTGGCCAGCTCGTCGATCACCGCCGGGCTCAGCCGGTCCTGATTGTCGAACAGCGCGCCGTACATCTCCCAGAATTTCCCCTGCGCCTGCGCTGCGCGCGCCGCTCGCGCAGCTTTCTCTCCGTACTGGTGCATGCTGAGAGGAAAGTGCTTGAACACCAGCCGGGCCGAGGCCTCGTGCTTCTTGAGCACCTCGTCCAGAACAGGACGAGCCGCTCGGCAGGCCGGGCACTGAAAGTCGGCGAACTCGACGATCAAAACGGGCGCGCCCGGGTTACCCTTCGAAGGCGAATCTTCGAGCGCGATGTCCTTGACTTGATCGGCAGCGAAACGCGCCTTGTACGCCGCCTCGACCTGGGGTCGCGTCCGCCCACGCTGAACTTGCTTGGCCAGGAACTTCGCAGCCGGGACGCACGCCTTGCAGGCGCGGGCCTCCGAGACGCACTGCGCCAGGTTGACCGGCTGGTCTGGGCAGGGCGAGCGCAGCTCGGACACGAAGCGCGACCACTCGGACTTTTCACGCGCGGTGAGGCTGGAAGTGTCCACACCCGAAAGGTTGACGTCCTTGGTCGTCTCAGAACGGGTCGGTGAGGCGTCAGCCGAGCTTTCCCCCGGAGAACGACACGTTACGAGCTTCGTATTCAACATGCCAAACAGCGCCAGGGCTGAAGCTGCGCGGATGCTCAACATTGCGCGGGGAGCGTAGTACGTTCCCCGCCCGATGACGATACCGTCCTCCCCGCCACCGAGCGCTCCTCCCGGCTCCGGTGGCACGGCTCCGCCCCTCGGAGTCAAGCACGTCATCGCCGTGGGTGGCGGCCGCGGAGGGGTCGGCAAGAGCGTGGTCGCCGTCAACCTCGCGGTGTACCTGGCGCAGCTTGGCCGCAAGGTCCTGCTCATCGACGCCGACCCAGCCGGCGCCGAGCTGCATACGGCCCTCGGGCTCGGCCAGTTGGTCGCGCCCGCGTCAGGGCCTGGGGCAACGGCAGCAGCGACGACGCTGCGCTCCGGCGACGACACCAGTGAGGAGGACGACCTCACCGCCACCCCCACCCAGGTGCCGGGGCTGATGCTCGTGCCGCAGCTGTATCGGACGGGCTCCACCGTCCCCGTGCGGCCCGGCCGCAAGGCGCGCTGGGCACGCGAGCTGAAGAATCTCGAGGCCGACTACGTGCTGCTCGATCTGGGTGCGGGCACCCAGCCGGCCACGCTCGATCTATTCCTGACCGCCGATTTCGGCATCTGCGTGAGCACACCCGAGCCGCCCAGTGTCGAGGCCTCCTACCGCTTCATGCGCGCGGTCTTCCTGCGCGCCCTGCGTCGGGCGCTGGTCAAGGACCGCTACAAGCTGCGTATGGTGGAGCGAGCGGAATCGGAGCTGGGGCCGTTGCCTTCGCCCCAAGCCTTCGTGCAAGCCATCGCGCGCTACGACACGACGCTCGGCAACCTGGCGGCTGGCGAGCTGTCACGCCTACGTCCCCGGCTCGTCGTCAACAACTCGCGTTTGCGAGCCGACACCGATCTGGGCCCGGCCATGTGCGACCTGGCCCGCCGGCATTTAGGCATCCATTTCGACTATGTGGGGCACATCGAGCAGGACGACGCGGTTTGGCTCAGCGTGGTGCACCAGCGCCCGCTGCTGATCGACAGCCCGACCAGCAAGAGCGCCCGCAACCTGGAGCGCATCGCGCGCCGGATCCTGGCGCTGGCCGCCAGCCGCGATCAGGAGCGGCAGGCGCAGGTCATCCCGCTCGCGCCCGTGCACCTCAACCTGTACGAGGTGCTGCTGGCTCACCGCGGCGCCACTGACGAAGAGCTGCGCCGCGCCTACAAGCGTCAGCGCGACCTGTACCAGCTGAATAGCCTGCCGCTCACCTCCCTGCTCGCCGAAGAGGAGCGGAAGCGCGAAGCCGCTCGCATCGAAGAGGCGCACGACACGCTGCTCGATCCCCTGCGTCGCAAGGCCTACGACGCGTCGATCTTCCCCGAGGCGGAGGCGGAGGCGCCACGTTCTCCCGCCGCCGACAGCGCGCTCCTCGCCGAGCGCGCCGTGCTGCGTCAGGAGCTCTCGCGCGAGATCAACGCCGAGACCGAGTTCACCGGGCGGCTGCTCGCCAAGGTGCGCGAGGCCCTGGGCGTGGAGCTGTTCGACATCGCCCGTGAGACCAAGATCTCGATCGTCCACCTCTCGGCCATCGAAAACGAAGCGTTCGACGAGCTGCCGGCGCTCGTGTACACCCGGGGCTTCGTGCAGCAACTCGCCAAGTGCTTGAAGCTCGACCCGACCCAGGTCACCAAGACCTACTTGCGTCGGCTGCGCGAGTGGCGTGCCGAGACCGACGGAGACGCGCCGCATTGACGGCCGCGCCGCGCCGGCCCCCTCGAGACGAGGCGTTTTCCTGGGCGCTAGGCATGGTCGCGCTGCTGCCGCGGCTATTCGTCGCCATTGCCTGGGCCAGAGAGCCCGTGTGGGACGGCCACTACTACCACCAGGGCGCCACCCGCATCGCCGCAGGCCTGGGCTACTCGGAAGACGTGCTGATCCAGGGCGTGAGCGTGTGGAAGCCTTGGACCCACTATCCGGTGGGATACAGCGCGCTGCTCGGTGGCCTGTACCGGCTGTTCGGTGAGCAGCTGCTGATCGCCCCGCTGCTCAACGCGCTGCTCGGCGCGGGCACCGCAGTGCTGGTGCACCGCATCGCCTTGCCCCACCTGGGCGCGGGGCGGGCGCGCGTGGCGGGCGGCATCGC
Organism: Polyangiaceae bacterium; assembly: GCA_036522995.1. GTDB lineage: Bacteria > Myxococcota_A > Polyangia > Polyangiales > Polyangiaceae > PMG-095. Next base: position 1,292 of record DATDEV010000844.1, on the reverse strand, counting down.
GGCTCTGCACCCGGGTCTGATCGCCTACTGCCCGCTGGTGATGACGGAGATCCCGACCGGCTTCCTGCTGGCGCTCTTGCTCTGGACGCTGCTGCGCTTTCGCGGCCGCTGGCGCGGCGCGATCTGGGGTGGCGTGATCTTGGGCGTGCTCACCTTGATGCGCCCGGCCAGCTTGCTGCTCGTGCCACTGGTAGCGCTGGTCGAGGCGCGCCCGCTCGGACGCGCCGCGCTACACACCCTGGCCACGCTCGGTGTGGCGTTAGTGCTGGTACTGCCGTGGACGGTACGCAACTGCGTGCGCATGGATGGCTGCGCGCTGGTGTCCACCAACGGCGGCTGGAACCTCGCCATCGGCGCGCTCACCGAAACGGGCCGCTTTCGCACGCTGCGCGGCGTCGACGGTTGTCCGGTCGTCACCGGGCAGGTGCAACAGGACGACTGCTGGGCAAAAATAGGCGTTTCCACCATTCAGCAAGCGCCCCTGCGCTGGCTCGCGCTCGCGCCGAAGAAGCTGGCGCAGACCTTCGATCACGAGTCGTTCGCCATCGAGTACATGCGCGAAGCCGACCCTGGAGCGTGGCCCGATTCGCGACGCGAAGCCGCGCGCGGCCTGCTCACGCTGGTGCACCTGGCGCTGGTAGCGGCGGCGGCGCTGTCGATCGTCGCCGCCCCGCTCGGCCGCCTGACGCAGCGCGAGCAGTACTTTCAGATTGGCCTATTGCTCGTGCTTTCGGCGCTCGTCTTTTACGGCATTGCCGACACCGAGCACCCCTTCCACTGGCTGGTGGTGCTGGCGCCCGCCGCGGCGTTCGCGCCGCTACCCGGGCGGCCGTACCTGGGCGCTGTCGGTCGCGTCGCCATGGGCGCGATCCTGATCACGGCGCTGACGCACGTGGTCTTCTTCGGCGAAGACCGCTACCACCTCTTCTTGTCCCCAATCTTCTGCCTACTAGCAGCAGCCGCCCTCCGCCCCGCCGAACGCCTCGCGCGCTCCACGACGACGACGTGAGTAGCTCTACGGCTTCCCAATCAACAGGGAGGCGGGGAGGCGGGGAGTCTTTTTGGGTGCGACCCGAGCGGTGTCGCGCGGCGTCTGTACGGAGACGCGCCGCACCTCGCGAATCGAACCCCCCATGCTCGCGCTCCCCGCCTCCTCGCCTCCCTGTGGATTCCCCCGGCTCTACTTCTTGGGGTCGTGCCAGAGGGTGCCGTTTTCGAGGATGCGGTTGGCTTCCGCCGGGCCCCAGCCGCCCTTTTCGTATTCGTAGATGGGCGTGGCGTCGCCCAAGATC